>CAZNQG010000005.1:0-11861 GCA_964575235.1 uncultured Bacteroides sp. | reverse complement strand
TGAGGCCGAATGCCGCCCGGATCCGGGACGGTCCCGCATTTAATTAAACCGGGTGCAAAACTTGGCACGCTGTTTGCATTAAGGTAAGTGACAGTTCATCCAACATATACTCGAGGGAAACTTTGGGGCAACCGGGTCCAACACCCGGTTTTTTTATGCCCTGGACTCAGAACGGCCGGAAGCAGATGAACAATGCCTGCCTGCGCATCGGAACTGGCTGACGCCGGTGATTTCTTTATGCCCGCCGGTCAGAACGGCCGGAAACCGATGATCTCGCGTACATCCTTAAGGGTTTTCGAGGCCGAGGCACGGGCCTTTTCCCTGCCCATGGTGGCTGCCTTGCTGATGTAGTTGTCGTCGGCCAGGATCTCCTTGATCCGCTCCCGCAAGGGCTTGCATACCCTGATCATGTCTTCGGCGAGCTGTTTCTTCATATCCCCGTATTGTATACGGCAGGTCCGGTACTCTTCCCTGAAATGCTCCACTGCATCCGGCGAGGAAACGATCTCCATCAGGGTGAACAGGTTCTGGATGGGCTCGGACATTTTCTGGTTTTCCTTTGTGGGACCCGCATCGGTTACGGCCCGCATGACCTTCTTCCGGATCACTTCGGGTTCGTCGACCAGGAAGATCCCGTTGCCGGCGGTCTTGCCCATTTTCCCGGTCCCGTCGAGCCCGGGCACCTTCAGCAGTTCGCGTCCGAAATTAAAGGGCTCGGGCAGGGGGAAGTATTCCTCCCCGTACATGTTGTTGAAGCGCTTGGCAAACTTGCGGGCCATTTCCAGGTTCTGTTCCTGGTCTTTCCCGACGGGGACCTTGTTGGAACGGTGGATGATGATGTCCGCGGCCATCAGGACCGGGTAGGTCAGGAGTCCCGCGTTCACGTTTTCGGGCTGGGACCGCACCTTCTCCTTGAAGGTGGTCGTGCGTTCCAGCTCACCCACGTAAGCGTTCATGTTGAGCAGCAGGTAGAATTCGGAGATTTCGGGCACATCGCTCTGTACGTAAAGCGTGGAACGTTCCGGGTCTATTCCCGCGGCAAGGTACTCGGCCAGGACCTGCTTTACGTTGGCGTGCAGGTCTTCCGGCTTGGGATAGGTGGTGAGCGAATGCAGGTCCGCCACGAAAAAGAAGCAGTTGTAATCCTCCTGCATCTTCACGAAGTTCGTGACCGCCCCGTAGTAATTGCCCAGGTGGAGGTTCCCCGTTGACCGTATGCCGCTCAGTACCGTTTCCATTCCTTTGCTTTTTCGGATCAGCATACAAAACTATATAAAATGTCCGACCCTTCATGGAGGTTCTTAAAAAAACCGCCCGTTGTATGCACTTTAATCATTGAAAATGAGCCTTTGGGACCCTGAAAACAAGGTTTTATCCATCCTCCCTGCAACCAATTTGCCCAATTAAATGTCTATTCAACAGGGTTTTAAGCTGTAATATCCGTTGTTGATAAAAAAGATGATCAATATCACCGATAATGGATAACTTTTATCACTGATTGTAAATGTGTAATTTTCAGTTTATTGCAATAAATTTAAAACCCCCGGGTAACCTGTTTGAAGTTTTTGGAATAATTCAATGGGGAAGTCTGATTATATTCCCTTACCTGGTAGCCGGATGAAGCACGCGGTAAAAATAACCTTTGCGCTGGTCCTCAGCCTGCTAACCTTTAGCGCAGGTGGAGCACCCGTCATCCTTGACATCACCACCTCTGTAACACCGGTGACATGCTTCAACGGCAGCGACGGGAGCATTACGGTGACCAATGTAACCCCCGGTACCGCCCCCTTTACCTATGTCTGGTTCAACAATCTCGGTGACACCATCCCGGGTGAAACGGGTCCCACGCTCAGCGGGCTCACCGCCGATTATTATACCGTCCATGTCTGGGGATCGGGACCCGGACCCGAATTCGGGCAGCAGGGCGTGTCGGTGCCCAACGGTCCCAATATAAATTTCGGGCTCCTTTTGAATTATGATGTGAACTGCAACGGTGCGAATGATGGTTTGATTTTTGTTTCGGCCAGCTCCGGTTCACGTTCTATGGAATATTCCATCGACAGCGGGAACACCTGGCAGTCCTCCAACACCTTCCCGGACCTGTCGCCGGGCAATTATTACGTAAAGGCGCAGGACGACCAGGGATGCAGCAAATTCTACGCCGGTAACCCGGTTGTCATCGATGAACCCACGGCCATCTCCATCGACGATACATCCTCTACCCCGATCACATGCTACGGATACGACGATGCCACCATTTCGGTGGATGCCAGCGGGGGAACGGCGCCCCTGACGTACACCCTCTGGCCCAATGGTTCGGTAAGCAACGGCGACGGGGAGTTTTCGGGGGTGGGACCGGGAAGCTATTCTGTAGAGATCGAGGATGGGAACGGGTGCACCGTCACCGCGGAAACCTTCACTTTTACCGATCCGCCGCAGATCCAGATCACCAAGCAGACCTTCACGCCCATTACCTGCAACGGGGATGCCAACGGGGCCATTTCGGTGGATGCCATCGGGGGAACCGGCACGCTGGAATATTTCCTCTTCCCGGACGGGAGCGTCTCCAACGGCGACGGGGAATTCAGTCCCCTGGGTCCCGATACGTACTACGTCCGCGTGGAGGACGACAACGGCTGCTTCTCGAATACCAACAATTTCGTGCTCGACGATCCTTCAACGATATACGTGGATACCGAGGATACGACCTCCATCACCTGCTACGGTAAGAACGACGGGAAGATCGAGGTGACGGGTGCCGGGGGAACGCCTCCTTACACCTACACTCTGAACCCGGATGCTATTTCGAACGGTACGGGCTTGTTTGAGGGAATCGACCCGGGATTGAACTATTCGGTTTCTGTGACCGATGCAAACGGTTGTCCCCCGGATGTGAGCAGTTCCTGGGATTTCACGGAACCGCCGGCCGTCACCCTTTCGGCAACGGATACCAACGACGTTACCTGCAACGGGTACACCGACGGGGACCTGACCGTGAGTGCGGGAGGGGGCTCCGGATCCTATACCTACACCCTTTCACCGGGATCGGTGGTGCAGGTCAACGACGGATATTTTGACAACCTTGCCCCGGATACCTACCAGGTCAGCGTGAAGGATTCGAAAGGCTGTGCAGGACCGACCGTGACCGACCTTGTGGTTGGCGATCCTCCGCCCATCACCATCGATGACACTACCGTCAACGACATCCTTTGCTTCGGCGAGACGAACGGGGAGATCCTGGTTACCGCATCCGGGGGTACCGGGGCGCTGGCCTATACCCTGGACCCGGGCGGGATCCCGAGCGGGACCGGGAACTATACCGGCCTGGGTGCAAATATTTACAGCGTCAGCGTTACGGATGCAAACTCCTGTCCCGGAGACACGGCCAAAAACCTTGTCTTAAACGAACCGCCCGTACTTGGCATAGCGTCGCCCCAGGACACCACGTCTATTTCCTGCAACGGCGCCAACGACGGCCGCATTCAGATAGAAGGGACCGGCGGTACGCCTCCCTACGACTACACCCTGTATAAAACCCCGGCAACATACGTTGATAATAATGCGAGCGGGGACTTCCCGGACCTTGCGCCCAGCACCCCCGAGAAGTACTACGTAACCGTTACGGATGTCAACAACTGTACCCCCGTTAACAGCGACAGCTGGGAATTTACCGAACCGGCAGCGATCACGCTCGTGGGGGTCGATACCATCGATGTGACCTGCAACGGGGCCGGGAACGGGTCCCTGACCGTCAGCGCTTCCGGCGGCACACCACCTTATACCTACACCCTCAACCCGGGTGCGGTATCCCAGTCGTCGCCGACTTTCAGTGGACTATCAGGGGGAACCTATTCGGTCAGCGTCACCGACTCCAGGAGCTGCCCGGGAGCCACCGTGAACGACCTGGTCATAAACGACCCGGCACCGATTTCGATCACCTTTGCCAGCAAGATCAACATCACCTGCAACGGGGATGCGGACGGGCAGATCGTCATTCTGGCCAACGGGGGCACCAGTCCCCTGAAATACATCCTGAAAGACCCGGTCAGCCCGGTCGATTCGAATTACACGGGCACCTTCAGTCCCCTCGGAGGAGGTACTTATTCGGTGGATGTTACCGATACGAACCGCTGTGGACCGGCCAACAGCGGGAACCTCAACCTGGTGAATCCCCTGCCCATCACCATCACGAAGCAGGATACCACCCCGATTACCTGCAACGGGGACAATAACGGGAAAATCACGATCACGGCATCCGGGGGTACCGGCACCTTGTCATATACGCTGACCCCCGGACCCGTAACACAGCCCTCGGGGTTGTTCACCGATATAACCCCCGGCCTGGGCTACCGGGTGACCGTGACCGATGCCAACGCCTGCCCGGCGGACACCAGCGATTCCTGGGATTTTGTCGAGCCGGACGTGATCACCATCACACCCCTCGACACCAGCGACGTGACCTGCGCCGGGGCGGGGAACGGGTCCCTGAGCGTCAGCGCCGGCGGCGGAACCGCTCCGTACACCTACACCCTCACACCCGGATCGGTGTCACAGTCCAGCGGCGACTTCAACAACCTTTCCGGCAACACCTATTCGGTCAGCGTCACCGACAGCCGCAGCTGTCCCCCGGCCAGCGTCGGCGACATGGTGGTGAACGAACCGTCACCCATCGCGATCTCGGACATCGATACCAACGACATCACCTGCAACGGCCTGAACGACGGGAGCATCGTGGTAACGGCCGGCGGGGGTACCGGCACGCTGTATTACACCCTGACGCCCGGCCCCATCAACAATACGGACGGCAATTTCACCAACCTGGCCGGGAACACATACAAACTCAGCATTACGGACGACAACGGCTGCGGGCCTGTAAAGGATTCCGGCCTGGTCGTGATAGATCCCCCGGCGATCACCATCGACAAGGAAGATACCGCGGGGATCACCTGCAACGGGTCCGCCAACGCCTACATCGACATCGATGCCAGCGGGGGGACCGGCACCCTGACCTACATCCTGAAGAACCCGGCGGATGTGGACACCAATGATACGGGACTGTTCACCGACCTGGGACCGGGGACTTACACCGTGGAGGTGGACGACGAGAATGCATGCGGTCCGGTAACCAGCAATCCTTTTATCTTCAACGATCCTCCCGCCATCGACGTTACGGTCGACGGGTCTTCCAGCAAAACCCTGGCCTGTTACGGCGATTCGACCGGGACCCTGAACATCACGGTTACGGGCGGATTTGCTCCGTACACTTACGCATGGACCGGCCCGGGCGGGTTCACCAGCACTTCAAAGAACATCAGCGGACTGAAGGCCGGGGACTACAACCTTACCGTCACCGATTCAAAGGGCTGCAACCGTATCTACGCCCCGCTCGACAGCATTACGGGACCGGATGAGTTTACCATGTCGGTGGCCATAAACAACATCACATGCTTCGGCGACGGGGACGGTTCGGCCACCATCACGGCCAGCGGGGGCACACCCCCCTATGAATACTCAAGGCTCCCGTTGATCTGGCAGGGATCCAATGTTTTCAGTCCCCTGAACCCCGGCATCTATAATTTCAAGACCCGCGACGCCAACAGTTGTGAAATAAGCCAGACGGATACCGTAACCCAGCCGCTGGAGATCAAAATTACCAACGAAACGACGGATAATTCGGGACAGCTCTGCCACGGCGACAGCAACGGGATCATCACTATAACGGCCACGGGCGGCATGGCTCCCCTGGAATATTCCATCGATACCGGCAAGACCTATTTCCTGAACAATACCTTTACCGGCCTGGGCGGCGGGGATTACCAGATCTACGTGCGCGATGCCAACGGCTGCACCGTGGTGGGCGGCAAGCCCAAGATCCAGAACCCGCCCCTCCTGTACATAAGCCTCTATGCACAGCAGGACATCACCACCTGCTTTACATCCGCCGAGGGGCAGATCGTGATCGAGGGCGGCGGGGGCTCCCCGCCCCTGGATTACATTCTGGATGCGGCCGATACGAACCAAACGGGTATTTTTAGCAGCGTTACCCAGGGCACGCACGACCTGAGGATCCTGGATACCAAGGGCTGCACGGCGGACACATCCGTGGTGATCAACTCGCCGCCGCCCATAACCGTTTCAACCATCATCACCGATGTCACCACCTGTTACGAGGACAGTACGGGCGTGGTCGGTATCGTCGCCACGGGTGGCACCGGGAGCGTGAAGGGGTACATCTTCCTGGGCGACACCACCTTCTCGGCCGATACCGTCTACTACGACAGCCTGCCCGGAGGCAGCTACGATTTCACCGTGATCGACAGCCTGGGATGCGAGGTCTACCCGAGCGCCGTGGTGAATGCCCCGGACAGCATTGGGTACGATTCGCTCATCGTCCTTCAGGTGACCTGCTTCGGGGATACGGACGGGGAGATCCGGGCATACGGTGCCGGCGGAACGCCGCCCTACTACTACGTCCTGAACCCGGGAGCCGATACTAATTTTACCGGGGTCTATACGGGACTGGTGCCGGGGGACTATACCCTGACCATCGGGGATAAACAGGGCTGCAGGCCCTATGTCAGCGGCACACTAAGCGTGATCGAACCGCCGCAGCTTGTATTCGACTCATCCTCCGTGACCACCATCTCCTGCCAGGGCAGCGGAGACGGGATCATCTCGATCTTTGCTTCCGGCGGCACCCCTCCCTACAGCTACAGCGTCGATACGGGAGCCAGCTACGATACGGCCAGCGTTACAGGCTCGCTCGGTCCGGCCACCTATATCCTGATGGTACGGGATGCATCGGGCTGCCTGGCTGCGGGAGATACCGTAACGCTGGCGGATCCCCCGGGACTGAGCCTGGGTCCCTCGACCGTCACGGACGTATCGACCTGTGCGGGCGACAGCAACGGCATCATAAGCGTTTCGGCATCGGGCGGCACCGGAGCGCTGGAGTATTCGATCGACAGCCTGGCCTGGCAGGGTTCGGGCAGCTTTGCCGGCCTCCCGGCGGGCATCTATACGGTAAAGGTGCGCGATGCGAGGGGCTGCACGTCCGGTTTCCCGCCCGACACCGTCGGGGAACCCCCGCCCATTTCGGCCACGATATCCAGCTCAACGGCATTGATCCCGGATCCCGGGTCCATCGTCATTTCCGCATCGGGGGGCACACCGCCTCTGGAATACTCTATAGACAGCGGGGCGAGTTACAGCAGCGATACCCTGTACCTGGTGCCCTCGGAGATATACTATGTCTTCATCCGCGATGCCAACGGGTGCATCTACGAGGATGTTGTCTACGTTTCTGCAACTCCCCCCCTGGAGGTGAACGTCAGCTCGACCAGCCTCAACTGCTACTTCGATGCGAACGGGTCCATCTCCCTGTCCCCCGTGAACGGCATCGGGACCATGAGCTATTCGATCGACGGGGGAGCCAGCACCCAGCCAACCGGTGATTTCACCGGCCTGAGCGGCGGTGATTATTTCGTGGAGGTGAGGGATAGCCAACGGGTCTTCCGGGATACCGTGGTGCTTACCGAGCCGCCCCCTTACGATGTGACCGCCAGCGTTACCCCGGCAACCTGCAGCCGGAACAGTTTCGACGGCGCCGTCTCGCTGACCGTCAGCGGGGCAACTCCTCCATACACCTTCCTCTGGTCGAACGATTCGACCTCGGAGGACATCAGCGGCCTGGAGGAGGGGACCTTCAGGGTAAGCATTACGGACCAGAACGGATGCCAGTACACCGACAGCTTTGAGATCACCGCCTACGTCAGCCTGAGGGCGGACGCCGGACCGGATACCACCGTTTGCTACGGAGAAACGGTCACCCTGAACGGATCGGGCGGCGACGAGTTCACCTGGAGCCCGGAAGAGGGACTCGACCGGATCGATGTGGCGGACCCGACAACGGTTGTCACCGACTCGGTTTCCTACATCCTGTTTACCCGCGACCAGTCCAGCGGCTGCACCGACCGGGATACCGTTACGCTGAAAGTCCACCCGGACCGCGGCATTTCCGCCGGGCAGGATACCACGATAGCGCCGGGACAGACCATCACCCTGGTGGCCGCCGGCGGTACGTTCACGAGCTACCTCTGGGAGCCTTCGGAAGGACTGGATAATCCCAACTCGCAGTCCACCACCGCCACGGTCAGCTCCGAGATCGGCTACTCGGTCACGGGCACCACCGAATTCGGATGCCAGGAAACGGATTCCATGAGGATCTACATTGCCACGGGACTCAAAATATACAGCGGGTTCACCCCCAACGGCGACGGGGTGAACGACGTATGGGAAATCGACGATATCGTCTATTACCCGAATGCAACCGTCAAGGTGTTCGACCGCTGGGGCAAGACGGTCTTTTCCAGCGTCGGGTATGCGGACGAGCAGCGCTGGGACGGTAAATACAAGGGCAAGGACCTGCCGATCGGGACCTATTATTACGTCATCGACCTGAAGGACGGCAGCGAGCCGTACCGGGGACCGGTGACCATCGTACGATAAAATGGAAACGGCAACCAAAGTCGAAACATACCAGCGAGGGAATGGATCCCGGTTTAACCGGAGCCTACTTCTGTTCCTCACCGCGCTGGGGGCACTGGCCCTGCAATCCCACGCCCAGCAGACCCCCCTGTACACCCAGTACATGTTCAACCGGATCATCTACAACCCGGCCGTGGCGGGGGTGGAGCCCTACTTCCAGATACGCTCGAACCACCGTTTCCAGTGGGTTGGCATGACCGACGCACCCCTGACCAACGCACTGTCATTTTTCGGTCCCCACCGGACCCTGCCCATGGGTTACGGGGGTTATGTTTTCCACGACATTACGGGTCCCACAAGCCGCACTTCCCTGACCGGCACCTATGCCTACAACATCGAGGTTATGACGGGCATGCGTCTTTCCATGGGCGTTTCCTTCGGCATCATGCAGTACCGGGTCGACGGCACCCAGATCACCCTGAAGGATCCCAGCGACCTGGCCCTGCAGGGCGAGGTGCACACGAGCTGGGTTCCCGATGCAAACTTCGGGGTATACCTGTATCATGAGGATTTCTGGGTGGGATTTTCCACCGCGCAGCTCATCAATACCAAGCTGAAGCTTTACGAGCCCGGCACCGGGATCAATAAGCTCAAGACCCACTTTTTCCTGAGCGGGGGATACATTTACGAATTTCATCCGGACTGGAAGCTGGAGCCCAGCGCCATGCTCAAAGGCACTGCTCCCAAAGCCGTCCAGTTCGACCTGAATGCCCGCGTAGTCTGGCAGGACATGGTCTGGCTGGGGGTATCCTACCGCACCGGCGACGCCGTTTCGGTCCTCATCGGCTATTCCTATAATGAAAGGATTTATTTCGGCTATTCCTACGACATTACCCTGTCCGGCCTGCGCCAGTACAACACCGGCACCCATGAGATCATGTTCGGCTACCGGTTCAACAACATTAAATAAACGGGCCCTTCCCCCGATTCCTTGGATATTCCATCCACCCGTCCCTCTTTTTTGGTAAATTCGCTGCATGATAAATATTTGATGCGTAGAATCCTTGTCATAGCAATGATCCTTCTTTCCCTGGCGGCCTGCAATCACAACAGGCCCCCAAAAGACATCCTCCAGCCCGAAGAAATCGTGCCCGTTCTGATCGACATGCACCTGGTAAATTCCATACAATCCGCCCCGGAATACCGCACCCTGACCCAGGGAATGGATTCGGTGGACGTTTACAGCTATATCTTCGAAAAACACGGAATCGACCGCGTCGAATTCGATTCAAGCATTGCCTGGTATTCTCGTAACCCGGAATTGTTCACCCAGATCTACGACCACGTCGTCATGCGGCTCACCCAGATTTCCGACTCCCTCAATCCAAGCCTGGAGCCGTAAACCTCCATAGATGAGAAAGATATCCTCAAACCGGATCCTTCCGGTATCCTCTCCCCCGCTGGTTAACGGCATCATCTCACTTGACGATGAAGGACGGATCCTTTCGCTGACCGATACCGGGGGAAAGCTCCTCGAGGAACCCAGGCTGGAATTCTACAGGGGCATCATCGTCCCGGGCTTCGTGCATCCCTGGCTCCGGCTCGAATTCCCGGCCACAGCCGTTGGGAGTCCCCCTCATAAAAAGAACGGTCAGCCGCAGGCCCGCGGCCTGACGGGATACAACGATCCATCACAGATTGGCGACCTGGCGAAACACAACCATCCATC
Organism: uncultured Bacteroides sp.; assembly: GCA_964575235.1. Taxonomy (GTDB): domain Bacteria; phylum Bacteroidota; class Bacteroidia; order Bacteroidales; family SM23-62; genus SM23-62. The sequence continues at coordinate 1,645 of CAZNQG010000005.1, read as the reverse complement.
GCATAACCTCGACCTGACGGAATACATCGACCGGCTCGACCGGGATCTCCAGCTTTACGGGGTCAGGGGAGGGGGACTTGTCATCCCTGAGAGTATGCTTTCGGACGACGGATTGCAGCGCATCAGCCGTTCGTCCCGGCTCTATCATCCGGTGATCGAATTATGTCCCGGGCCGGGCGAAGAGGTGTTTGACGTTTTCCACCGGGGAATCGAATGGGTCACCCATGCCTGGAACCATTACAACCTTTCATGCTCGCTGACGGCCTGCCCGGATGCTGAAGGTGACAGGGACCTGGCCCGGTACCTGCAGGAATACCGGGAAACCCACCGCAACGTTGTTCAGCCTGTAAAACCACTGCAGCCGCTTTCGGGACTGCCTTCAGAAACAACACTGGTTGTCATCGAGATCATGCGGACGGCATATCCCGGTAAAACCCTGCTCGAATGCCTCCCTGATTTTACCATGGAAGCGGCCAGAGCGATTTTCGAGGAAGACGAGCTGGGCAGCATCGAGCCGGGCAAGAAGCCCGGGCTGAACCTCCTGTCCCCGCCCCCCCGGAAAGACTCCTCCCCGGATGCAAGGCAGTCTGCCGGCCTTGATCCGGACACATTCCGCGTGGATGAAGGAACGGTCCTGAAGGTTCTGGTTTGAACGTGTTCTGGAATCTTCCGAGGCGATGGCCGGACGGTCCTGAAGGTTCTGGTTTGAAGCCGCTTATTAACCTCATGGGGCAATGACCGGATTATTCTGAAGGTGCCGGCCTGAAACCGGTTCCCACATGCGGTAGCAGCTCCTAGAGACCCTTTTTTTTCAGGTAGTCGATGGCCTCCTTGTCGTACTTGAGGATGTGATTGTCGAACCAGCTCTCCAGATATTCCATCATGGTCCGGCAGGTATGCTCAATGTCCCTTGCATAATCGGTCTTGAACTGGATGAGCCGCTTGATGAAAGCGGTATGCAATTCCTTGTGCTGGTTGATGGACGGGAAGTGGTAGTCCTTGAAATAGATCTCTTCCTGGATCAGGTAATGCTCGGCATAGTGCACCAGGCTGAAAAAGATCTTGGAGGCCGAATCCTTGCAGGTCCCCCGGTCCAGGCAATCCTTCAGGTCCCGGATAACGTTCAGGAAATACCGGTGCTGCTCGTCGATGAATTTGACGCCCGTATCGTATTCCTTCTTCCATGCAAAGGAGTCTGCCATGACCTTGTTAATTTGGGATGTGACAACACAGACAAAATTAGACCCTTGGAATCCGGCTGCCAATGATATATATCATCAATTTGCCTATCTTTAACGCCGCTTTCATGTTTGGACCCTTCATGGCCGCTTTCCTTTTCGACGATATTATTTTCGGACCGGTCAACAGCCGCCGCCTCGGCGTTTCGCTCGGGATCAACCTGGTTCCTGTCAGCCGCAAGGTATGCACGTTCAACTGCATCTACTGTGAATGCGGGTGGACCAGCGAGCGGGACCTTCCCCCGGAAGGCTTCCCGTCCCGGGCACTGGTGGCGGACAGCCTGGAAAAGAAGCTGAAGGAACTGAGGAACGGGGGACTCCTGCCCGATGCGCTGACCTATGCCGGAAACGGGGAACCCACCCTGCACCCGTAATTCCCCGGGATTATAGACGACAGCATCCGGATC
>CAZNQG010000004.1:0-59380 GCA_964575235.1 uncultured Bacteroides sp. | reverse complement strand
GTCCAGGTAGGATTCCTCCTTTAGGATGATCTGGGTATTCCGGGCGATGCGCTCGGAGAGGGCTCCATGCTGTCCTGTGGGAAGGTCGAAGGGGTTTACCGTAAGGGAGTCCGCACCGCCGATGATGGCGGACATGGAAGCGGTGGTTCCCCTCAGCATGTTAACGTGCGGATCGTACAGGGTCTGGTTCCAGCGGGAGGTCATGGCCAGGATGAACATGGGTGGCAGGGCTTGGGTTTCCGGGGAATGGGCCTCGAGGATCCTGGCCCAGAGGTATCGGGCCGCCCTCAACTTGGCGATCTCCATGAAATAGCTCGATGCAACGGAGAACTGGAACTGCATGCGGGGAAGGATGTCTTCCAGGGAAAGCCCCATCTCCTTCAGCAGTACCAGGTATTCATTCCCCATGGACAGGGCGAAGGCAAGCACCTGGCTTACCGAGGCCCCGGCATCGTGGAACACGTTCCCGCAGTTGTGCAGGATGCGGAATGCCGGGAGGTGTTCCCGGGCATATACGATGCAGTCCCCCAGGACGGACAGATCCGAGTCCCTGTTCTCCCGGTACCGGCCGTTCGCAGTCAGCCGCCCCAGGGGGTCCAGTGAGATGCTTCCCCGGATTTTCCCGGTGTCGGTGCCGTTTTCCCTTGCGAATGCATGGATCCACGCCAGGACATTCCGATGATCCCCATCCAGGATGAAATTCACGGGGACCTCTTCCAGGGGCAGGTCCCGCAGAAGCGCCCGGATGTCTTTTTCCTTCAGCCTGCCGGAAGCAGGCAGTTCAAACCCGATGGATGTAATGCCTTTATCCAGGATCTCGAGAGCCTTGCGGTTAGCAGCCTCCGGGTTCCCGGCCTCCACATCCTGCCGGATCATCCAGGAATTGTCACCGGTTCGCGCTGTGCGCAGGTAAGGGAACTCCCCTGGGGCGGATTCCAGGTACCCGAGGTCTTGCAGGTCCTCCTTCCGGTAGTAGGGGCGGATGCGGTAGCCGTCGTGGGTTTCCCAGACAAGCCGTTTTTCATAATCCGCTCCCTCCAGGTCCTCCCGTATCTTTTCCTCCCAGTCCCGCGTTGAAACGGGCGGGAAATCAGACGCCGGGTTCAGTTCCTTGGAACGATCGTTCTCCATGCTTGCGAATCAAAATGAACTGCAAATTTAAAGGATTTCTCCGATCCGCATGCAAGGATAACGGTCAGAAAGCCATGCCGGTGACGGGCAAAGCTTGCCCGGCCAGCAAACCGGGTTTCGCAGAGGCGTGTTAAAAACGGTAGGCGATACCCAGGTTGATGTTGACCGTGCCGACGTTCATATCGTAGGATGTTTTTCCGGTGATGGCGCTGACAAGGTCGCCCTCATCGACCTCGAACGACGGCCGGCTCCGGAAATAATCCGAGGAGAGGCGCAGGGAATAGGCATCGTTGACATGGAAACGGATCCCGGCACCGAGCATGTAGGCAAAGTTCACCGTCTGCCCGCTGTGGCGTTCGAAATATTCTTCCGATCCGGCAATGACCGTCAGTTCACGCGGCGGTGACATCAGGAAGCTCAGGCCCGCAACACCCCGCACATCGAAATTCAGCCTCCATACGGGGATGGTCACGATGGGTCCGGCCATGAGGTCTGAGTACAGCCAGTTCCCGATTTTCATACCCACCTGCACATCGGGGGGCAGGGGACCCGGGACGAGTTCCTTGAGGTCCTCGCCGATCCGGTCCCTGTCCGGTGCGTTGGAGTTGAATGTGAACGTGCCGGCAATTCCCACGTAATAGTCGAAAATATAAGCCCCCGAGAATTCCACGACAAATCCCTGAAGGGCATAGCCTCCGTCCTCCGGCAGGCTTTTCCGGGCGAACTCCTCGCTGGGCAGCGAGGCCCCGAAGCTGAGTCCCAGGTAACTCCGCTGGCTGTAACCACCGGCAAGAATCAGGCACGGCAGGCTCAGGACGGCAAGGTATCTTTTCATATCATTATTTCCTCACAAAACGCCGGGGACGCATCAATCCAGCGAGCCGGTCATCTTCGACGGGTCGACCCAGGCATCGAAATCCTTTTCGCTTACGTATCCCAGCGCAAGGGCCGCCTGCTTCAGGGTCGTATTTTCGGCGAATGCCTTCTTGGCGATCTCGGCCGCCTTGTCGTATCCGATTTGCGTGTTCAGGGCCGTGACCAGCATCAGGGAGTTCTCCAGGTTTTTCTTGATCACCGAAGGATTGGGTTCGATGCCGACGGCGCAATTGTCGTTGAAGGAAGTGCATGCATCCCCGAGCAGCCTGGCGGAATCCAGGAAGGCGGCGATCATGACGGGCTTGAAGACGTTCAGCTCGAAATGGCCGCTCATCCCGCCTACCGTGACGGTCACATCGTTCCCCATCACCTGTGCGCAGGCCATGGTCAGGGCCTCCACCTGAGTGGGATTGACCTTGCCGGGCATGATGGAGGAGCCGGGCTCGTTGGCCGGAATGGTGATTTCACCGATGCCGGAGCGGGGACCCGAAGCCAGTACGCGGATGTCGTTCGCGATCTTCATCAGGCTGACGGACAGGCGTTTCAATGCCCCGGAAGCCTCCACGATGGCGTCGTGGGCGGCGAGGGACTCGAACTTATTGGGTGCCGAAACGATGGGGTAACCGGTCAGCTCGGCGATCTTTTTGGCAACCAGCTCCGCATAACCCTTCGGGGTATTGATCCCGGTTCCCACGGCGGTGCCGCCCAGGGCGATCTCGCAAAGGTGGGGGAGGGTGTTCTCAAGAGCCTTCAGTCCATGGTCGATCTGGGAGACGTAACCCGAAAATTCCTGTCCCAGGGTAAGCGGTGTGGCATCCATCCAGTGGGTCCTCCCGATCTTGACAACATTCTTGAATGCCTTGGCCTTCTTGTCCATGGTATCCCTCAGCTTGCGAAGTCCCGGAAAAGTGTAGTTCATCAGTGCATAATAAGCGGCAATGTGCATGGCCGTCGGGAAGGTGTCGTTGGAGGACTGGGACTTGTTCACGTCGTCGTTGGGATGGATGAGCCGGGTCCCTTCCCCGAGCTTGTTCCCAGCCAGCACATGCGTCCGGTTCGCAATCACCTCGTTCGCGTTCATGTTCGACTGGGTGCCGCTCCCGGTTTGGTAAATCACCAGAGGGAACTGGTCGTCGAGCTTTCCTTCGATGATCTCATCACAGACCTTTGCGATCAGGTCTTTTTTCTTTCCGTCCAGCACGCCGAGCTCGAAATTGGCGAGGGCGGCCGCTTTCTTCAGATAGGCGAAGCCCATGATGATCTCCGGCGGCATTCTCCGGGTGCCGATCTTGAAATTATTCAGGCTGCGCTGTGTCTGCGCACCCCAGTATTTGTCATGGGGGACCTCCACGGGTCCCATGGAATCTTTTTCGATCCGTACGTTCATGGATGCTATAATTTTAGTTGGTAAAGTATGGTTAATTAGTGTATTTGCAGAACATGTGAAGGATGTAGGTCCTCCCGTCCGAAGTCGTAGCGATCCCGGGACCGGACTGGGTATAGTCGCCTTCCAGAAGCGCCTTCCCGTTCGGATCGGCAACCCAGGCCGCAACCACTTCTGCCGCAGTCTCCGTGGTGATCTGCCAGGAAATGGTAGCCTCGTTGCTGATGTTGTTCACTCCCAGCTTGCCTTCGATGGTATGCCAGCGCTCGTTGATGTCGTCGTTGGCATCATCTTCCGAAATAGAGCCGTTGGCACGGCCCTTTGCATGGTCCTGGGCTTCCTTGACCATGACGAACTGGAGCACGAGTTCGTTCAGTCCCTGGGAAACGCGGTAATTGTTCACTTCGTCGTGCAGCGCCTTTTCATAGGCGGACACATTGGTGAAATCATCGTCCTTTTCGCATGAGAGGATTAAAGCGCTCATTGCGAGGATCATTATGCATGTCCGGATTGTCTTCATGATACCTGCTTTGTGGATGGTTTAAAATTACAATAAAATATCGATTTATCTCAGGCGACCGGAGCTTTCTGCAACTTCCCCGGTATTACCTTTTAGTCTTTTACTGCGCCCGAAAGGTTGCATGCTGTGAGCCTCCGATGGGCCTGTTGTCGTGCCCCTTAAAACCGGCATCCTATGATCCGCCGAACTGCATTAGGTATTCCTTGATGAACTCGTTCAGGTTACCGTCCAGGACATCGTTTACGTTGCTGGTTTCGTAATTCGTCCTGAGGTCTTTCACCATTTTATAGGGATGGAGCACATAACTGCGGATTTGCGATCCCCATTCGATCTTTTTCTTGGCGCCCTCGATCTGGGCCTGCTTTTCCTTGCGCTGCCGGAGCTCCAGTTCGTACAGGTGGGACTTCAGGATCCGCATGGCATTTTCCTTGTTCTTGAGCTGCGAGCGGGTTTCCTGGTTCTCGATGACCAGACCCGAGGGAGCATGCCTGAGCCGTACGGCCGTCTCCACCTTGTTCACGTTCTGTCCCCCGGCCCCGCTTGAACGGTAAGTCTCCCAGGTAACGTCCGACGGATTGATGTTGATCTGGATTGAATCATCCACCACGGGCGATACAAAAACCGATGCGAAGGAGGTGTGCCTTCGGTTGGCCGCATCGTACGGTGACAGCCTGACCAGGCGGTGCACGCCGTTCTCGCTCTTCAGGTAGCCGTATGCGTAATCGCCTGCGAATTCAAGGGTAACGGATTTGATGCCTGCCTCGTCGCCCGCCAGGTAGTCTACCTGCCTGACGCGGAAACTATTCCGTTCCCCGTAACGGATGTACATTCGCATGAGCATTTCAGCCCAGTCCTGGCTCTCGGTGCCTCCCGCACCCGGATTTATCTTCAGGATGGCCCCAAAGGCATCCTCCTCGTTGCGAAGCATGTTTTTCGACTCCAGGTTCTCAACCAGCAAAAGAGCCGTCCTGTACTGCCGGTCCACTTCCGCCTCCCGGGCTTCCCCATCGTTGTAGAAATCATAAAGCACGGAAAGGTCGTCGACGGCGGTCTTGACCTCCTGGTAAGCCGTGGTCCATGATTTCAAACGTGAAATTTCCTTGAGCCTGGATTCCGCCTCATGCGGGTCGTTCCAGAAATCGGGAGCCTGGGTGATTTTTTCCTGTTCCCCTATTTGCTCCAGTTTCCGGTCAATGTCAAAGATGCCTCCTCAGCGCGTGCACGCGCTTCACCAGCTCTTTGACCTGCTCTGTGGTGATCATGTCTATGCGGATTAGAATGGATTTACTGGACAGCAAAAATACAAAACTTGGGCAAATTCAGGCCTTGCCCTTGAGGATCTCGTCCAGGATGCGGTATATGAGTTCCCCCTCAAACCCCCGCTGCCGGGCAAACCGGAAAAGCTTTCCGCGCAGCTCGTAGGCGCTGCTTGCCCGGGTTGCCCGGCGCTTTTTCAGGAGTTCCTCCCGGAGGACCCCGGCATACTCTTCTTCCGGGATCCCTTCCAGGGCAGCCGCGATCATGCCTTCGGGAATTTTTCGTCCCACAAGCATATAGCGGATCTTGATCTTGCCCCAGCGGTTCAGGCGCAGCTTGTCCCCGGCATAGGAGGATGCGTATCGGGACTCGTTTATGAAGTTATCGCGTACGAGGACATCCAGGATCTTCCCGATCTCTTCCTCCGGCAGCCCGCGGGAGGCAAGCTTCTCGGATACCTCGCTGCGGCAGCGTTCCTGCCGGCTGCATAGGTCCATCGCGTAGGCAAGGGCTTCCCGGGGATTCATATTACGGTTTTTTGTGCATGCCTATGATCACCATGGTTTGCCCCGGCAGGCTTATGTCTTCCGGGCCTTTACCATGCGCTCCTTCCCGTTGATGTCCCTTCGGACCTCGGGCTCCCCGAACCCGCGATTCCCGAACAGTTCCTTGACTTGTTGACCGAAGTCCTCATGGATCTCCACGTACAGCGTGCCCCCGGGCTGCTGGATCCGCCCGGCCAGGGCGGACAGGTGCTTGTAGTAAATCAGGGGGTCTTCATCGGGGGCGAACAGGGCTTCGGAAGGCTCGAAATCCCTCACATTGGGCGGCAGGTGTTTTTTTTCCCTCTCCGGGATGTATGAAGGATTGCTGACGATCACATCCAGGTGCAGCAGTCCCCCGGGGGGTTCCTCAGATCTCAGGTCATGGAGGAAGAACTCCGCCTCCAGGCCAAGCCGCCTTGCATTTTCAGCGGCCAGTTCGAGGGCCGCTTTATCCACGTCGCATGCATGGATCGAAGCATCCGGAAGGTTCTTTGCCAGGGCCAGCGCGATGCAGCCGCTGCCCGTTCCCGCGTCCAGTATTCTGCAGCGTTCCCCGGAATGATCCTCCAGGACCCACTGCACCAGTTCCTCGGTCTCGGGACGGGGGATGAGGACCGCCGGCGTAAGTTTCAGTTTCAGTCCGAAAAACTCCGTTTCCCCCGTAATGTATTGAACGGGCATCATTTCCCTGAGCTTCCGGATGGCTTCCCGGAACCATTCCTGGTCCGGCGGCATCAGGACCTCATGCTTACGCATTGAGACCTCGTGGCGCTTCAAATCAAGCCGGTGCTGGCAGAGTACTTCGGTGATCGATTCAATTTCTCTTTCGGGATAGAGTCCCGCGAGCTCTTTTTTAATAATTTCGCGTATGGTCTGTATGGTGGACGTCGGGGGTGCCAAGGCTGCCGGGTGCTTTCCATCGTAAAGTTAGCAAAATGGAGGAAACTTATATTGAGCGATGCCTGGAACTGGCCCGGAAGGGACTGGGGGCGACGGCGCCCAATCCCATGGTCGGATGCGTGATCGTGAACGCAGGCAGGATCATCGGGGAAGGCTACCACAGGGCTTACGGGCAGGCGCATGCCGAGGTCAATGCCATTGAATCGGTACGGGATCTTTCCCTGCTTGCGGATTCGACCCTCTACGTGAACCTGGAACCCTGCTCCCATTACGGGAAAACGCCGCCCTGTTCCACGCTGATCGTTCAGAAAAAGATCCCGCGCGTGGTCATCGGGACGACGGATCCGAATCCCCTGGTCTCGGGGAAGGGGATACAATGCCTTGAGGAAGGAGGGGTCGAGGTCCGCTCCGGGGTTCTCGAGAAGGAATGTTTGGAACTGAACAGGCGGTTTTTTACCTACCACCGGCAGAAAAGGCCGTGGATCCTGCTTAAATGGGCGCAATCGGCGGACGGGTTCCTCGACCGGCACCGTCAGGCCGGTGATTCTCCGGAAGTAAACTGGATTACCGGCATGGAGGCCCGTCGGCACGTACACAAGTGGAGGAGCGAGGAACAGGCCGTACTGGTGGGCACCCGGACCGTCCTGATGGATGACCCGCAGCTCACCGTGCGGTACTGGAAGGGCCGGAACCCGCTCCGGGTGGTCATTGACCGGGAGGGCAGGTTGCCCGGGGAACAGAAGATCTTTTCCGGGGATGCGGATACCCTGGTTTTCACCGAACATCCCGGCACCGGGCACGATCGCGTACGGTACGTGGGAGTCCCCGGCGGCGGGGATTACCTTCCCTTCATGATGAAACACCTGTACGAACTGGAAATACAGTCCCTCATGGTCGAAGGCGGGGCATCCCTGCTCAGTGCCTTCATCCGTTCCGGTTTGTGGGATGAGGCCAGGATATTTACAGGCGTAATAAGGTTCGGCGACGGGGTGCCGTCCCCCGAAATCCCCGGGAAACCCCGTAAGCTGGTACATCTGGGAGATGACCTTCTCGAGATCTTCCGGAACGATTCGGCGCTGTAAATACGTACCGGGCATGCAACGAAACCGTGATTTTTATGGTCCTTAGATTATAAGGGGAAGTACGGATTCTGGCATGATTTTTATGCGTATACAGGGGGATCCGGACTTCTGCCGGGAGTTGTTTTCAGAGAATCGTTATATTTGGAAAGGATTCGCCTGATTATCTGAAACATAATGGCTCCTTTAACGTATAAACATCGATTGGTCCATTAAAACTGAGAAGAGATGAAAACCCTTAACCTGATGTTCCTGAGCGCATTTCTGGTTTTTTCTATCAGCCTTTCCGCCCAGAATGCCAAGAAATTCTATAAGACCGGGGAAGATTTCATACAGGCCGGCAATTACCAGGACGCGGTGGAACAGCTTACCAAAGCCATCGAAATAGAGCCCGATATGGATAAGGCATACCTGGCCCGGGCCGAGGCTTATGAGCACCTGGATATGCTGCTGGAAGCCGCGCAGGATTACGACCGGGCTGCAACCTTCCTTGAAAAGGAGCCGGAAGTGTTTTACAGCGCGGGCAGGCTGTATTACGAGCTGAAAGAGTACGACAGGTCGATCGAAAGGCTGGATAAGGCCATCGACTTAAAGAAGAACTACCTGGAACCCTACCAGGCAAAGACCAGGGTTTTGATGGACATGGAGCGTTACGAAGATGCCTACCGGGAAGCCAATCTGGCCCTGACCCTGAAGGAAACCACGGAAAACTATTATTCCAGGGGACTGGTACAGGTTAAACTGGGCAAACTGGAAGAAGCCGAAGCCGATTTCTCCGACGCTGTCTCGGAAGACCGCCGCAATACACAGGCCCTGCGGGCCCTTGCGGATGTACGGATCCAGCTCAATAAAACGGATTTCGCCATGCAGAACATCAACATGGCCATCCAGCAGGATCCGGACAACACGGAAGGCTATATTATCCGGAGCAAAGCCTACGTAAAGAAACTCGACTACCCCAAGGCCATCGACGACATGTCGAAAGTGATCCTCCTGAGTCCGGAAGATCCGCAGGCCTATTACCTTCGGGGCGTCTATTACCAGGGATTCGCACAGCACGCCAACGCCATCAACGATTTTAACAAGGTTCTGCTGATCGACCCCAGGAACCCGGATGCACTTTACAAGCGTGCCTGGTCTTACGAACAGGTTGCGAATTACAAAAGCGCCATCAAGGATTATGAAACGCTGGTCGGCCTGTCGGAATACGATGTACAGGCACAGATCCTGTTGAAGCAGGCCAACGCAAGGCTTTTCGAATTGCACCGGGAAGCCAACAAGCCCGAGGTCGTCATCCTGGATCCTGCACCGCGTGAAAAGCAGGTAATGCAGTTCCCGAAGGATTCGAAAATCGTCAGCATAAGAGGAAAGCTGGTGGATGAAAGCGATATTAAAAAGCTGGTGGTGGACGGACTCGAAGTCCAGGCCGTGGAGGGTGAGGACGGATGGGAATTCCTGACCGCCCTCGACATCCAGAACAAGGAGGATGTAACGATCGAGGTCACCGATGTTTACGACAATACGGCCAGCCTACGTTATACCGTAAACCTGACCGAGGTCGTACCGCCGGAGGTCACCATCATCGCACCCTACGCTTCCGACAACGGGATCATCTACCTGGATTCGGAAGATCCGAACATTTACGTGGAAGGAAGGATAGAGGACGAGAGCCTGATCGAATCGATCATGATCAACGGGGTACTTGCCAGTTACATTCCCGGGGAACTGAATCCCAGTTTCACGGCGAACCTGAACATTATGAACCAGAACAAAATCACGGTAACGGCATCCGATGTTTACGGCAACGTAACCGAGGAGGAATTCAAGCTGAACAAGGAAGCCGCCGTAATTTCCGAAAGCAATCCCATGGGGAAAACCTGGGCCGTATTCATCGAGAATTCAAATTACGAGACCTTTGCCAGCCTCGACGGTCCATCGAAGGATGTTACCCTGATGCGGGCCGCCCTTGCCAAGTACCAGGTCCATAACATGATCCAGAAAAAAGACATGACCAAGAGCGAGATGGAGCGATTCTTTTCGATCGAGCTGAGGGACCTGGTAAGGAGCAACCGGGTCAATTCCGTCCTGATCTGGTATGCCGGGCACGGTAAATTCATCAACGAAACCGGTTACTGGATACCCGTCGATGCAAAAAGGGACGATGAATTCACTTATTTCAACATCAATGCCCTGAAGGCCTCGCTGCAATCCTATTCCAACTACGTTACCCACACCCTGGTGATCACGGATGCATGCGAATCCGGCCCCAGCTTCTACCAGGCCATGCGCTCGACACCCAAGGTAAGGAGCTGCGACGACTGGCAGGCAACCAAGTTCAAGTCTTCCCAGGTATTTTCGTCGGCCGGTTACGAGCTGGCGGTGGACAACTCTCAGTTCACCAGGACCTTCGCGAATTCACTGGCCAACAACCCGAATTCATGCATTCCCATAGAGTCCATCGTCAACAAGGTAACCAGCGCGGTGGTGAAGAACAACCAGCAAAAACCTAAATTCGGTAAGATCGCGGGACTGGAAGATGAAGACGGAACCTTTTTCTTCATTTCGAAGGATTTCTGACCGGTCCGCCATACATAAAAACGCGCTTTTGTGAAAACCACGTTCAATCTCAGGAGAAGCTTCGCGACCGGAGCTTTTCTGCTTTTATGCGCCCTGGCTTCGGCCCAGATTTATTATTTTGATAATTACAGCGTTTCGGAGGGACTGGCACAGTCGAAGGTGTTTGCCATCATACAGGACCGGAACGACTACATATGGCTGGGTACCGACGGGGGCGTGTCGCGTTTCGACGGGGTGAACTTCGAGAATTTCACCTCGGAAGACGGCTTGGCCATCAACGGCGTTAGGACGATTTTCGAGGATTCCCTCGGGATGATCTGGTTCGGGCATACCGGCGGGGGAATAACCCGGTACGACGGGCGCGAATTCGAGATCTTCAGTGAAGCCTCCATGTTCATCAACAGCGACGTAACGGCCATCAACCAGGACCATGAAGGCCGGATCTGGATCACCACAGCCCAGAGCGGTGCATTGCATATCTGGAACCCGGAGGCCGCTTCGGCCGGTGATTTTAAATTCGAACAATACAAGGGCGGCAGGCTCAGCGACCGGGTATTCGGATTGTTCATTGCCCCCGACAGCACCCTGTATTTCATAACCGATATAGGCGTACAGCGCAAGCATCCCCGCTCGGAGGAATTCGAAAAATTCTTCATACGCGGGATGGGATATTTCCAGGTGACTTCTTTCCTGGAAGATCGCCAGGGGAATTCCTGGTTCGGGACCTATAACGACGGACTCTACCGCTATGATCCGGAAACGGAAGCCCTGGACTTTTACAATACCCGGAACGGGCTCGCCCATAATTTCGTAAGCGCCCTGTTCGAGGATTCGCGGGGGAACATCTGGGTGGGAACCTGGGGAGGGGGCATCACCCGCATTCGTGATGGCAAGCTCAAAACGTTTGATACGGAGAACGGCCTGCAGGACCTGAAAATCTGGTCCGTCATCGAGGACGAGGAAGGAAACATCCTGATCGGCACCAATGAAAACGGGCTCAGCATATTCAAGGGGGAACAGTTTGTTTCCTTCTCGAAAAAGAACGGCCTGGTCAACGACCAGGTCTGGGCCGTGCTGCAGGATAAAAGCGGCAATTTCTGGTTCGGAACCAACGAGGGAATCAGCATCTACAAGCCCGGCAATCCCCCGGGCAGGAAATTCAGCCATCTTAAGGCCGGTTCGTTTGCCACCGGAAACCAGGTCCGCTTCCTCAAGGAGGACCGCCAGGGTCATATTTGGATCGGAACATACGGGAACGGCACCTTCGAGTACGACCCGGCACAGGGGAGCTGTCACTATTCCCCGAGGATCAACTCCTACAACCGGCAGCAAATTGTCACAGCGATGGAGATTGACCGGGAGAACAATCTCTGGGTGGGTACGACCGACGGATTGATCTACTTTGACATCGACCGGCGCCAGGTACAGTACCTGACCCAGGTCCACGGCCTGGCCGGAACGGACATATCGGCCCTGTTTGCCGATTCAAAAGGAACCGTCTGGGTGGGCTCCAAAGGCAGGGGCATAACCACCATCGTGGGTGATTCCATCAGCCCGCTCCGGCTGGAATCCGAATTCACACCGAATTGCTTTGCCGAGGACAGCGAGGGGAGGATCTGGACCGGCACAGAGGGGCAGGGGCTCTTTATCATCGAGGACAGAAGGCTTGTGGGACAGCTTTCCAGGCAGGACGGCCTGCTGGCAAACCTGATCACGCTGGTGAACGTGGACCAGGACAACAACGTTTTCATCGGGACCAACCAGGGACTCAACAAGTACGTTGTGGGCGAGAACAAGATATATACCTATATGGAGAAGAACGGATTCGTGGGCATCGAAACCAAGAATAACGCATCCTTCAGGGACCGGGAAGGAAAAATCTGGTTTGGGACCGTTGCCGGGGTGATCCGCTACGATCCCGGGAAGGAAAGAATATCCGGCATAGAGCCCCTGACGCACATTACCCGGATGCGGGTCAACCTGGAGGACAGGGACATGGTGCCCGGAATGAAGATGGGATATCAGGAAAATTCGATCATCTTCGATTTCAACAGCATCTGTCTTACCAATCCGGATGCAGTGCTGTACCAGTATAAACTGGAAGGTGCCGATGTGGACTGGCTGCCGCCCGTTGAACAGACGACCGCAACGTACCCGGCCCTGAGGCCCGGCAGATATGTATTCCAGCTCAAGGCAAGGAACAGCGAGGGACGCTGGAACGAAATACCCGTATCCTATGCGTTCCAGATCAAGCCCCCCTTCTATGCAACCTGGTGGTTCATCCTGATCTGCGTCTTCCTCGGAACCCTGGCCATCCTGACCTACATCACCATGCGTACGCGGAAACTCCGGAGGGAAAACCAGATCCTCGAGGAGAAGGTACGCCATCGGACCGCCCAGGTGGTTGCCCAGAAAGAGGAACTGGCACAGAAGAACAAGGACATCATGGACTCCATCCAGTATGCCAAACGCATACAGGTTGCCATCCTGCCCCCCGAAGTTCCCTTCAGGGATACCTTTATCCTTTTCAAGCCCAAGGATATCGTAAGCGGGGATTTTTACTGGCTGCTCGAGATGAGCGGGAAGGAATTCATTGCCGCAGTCGATTGCACCGGCCACGGTGTGCCCGGTGCCTTCATGTCGATCATCGGCCATAACATGCTGAACAAGGTGGTGAAGGAATACGGGATATTAAAACCCGCCGAGATCCTTCAGAAGCTGGATGCCGAGGTAACCAAGACGTTGCACCAGTCGGAGGAAGCGGTAACCGTGAGGGACGGAATGGACATTACGCTGGTTGCATACCAGAAACAGAAAAACCTGGTTGAATTCGCCGGGGCGTACAACCCGATCTACCTGGTCAGGAAGGGGGAGCTGGTTGAAACCAAGGGCGACCGCATGGCGATCGGGCGGACGGAATCCAGGAAGGAAAAAACCTTTACCAACCACGAGATCAAGGTACAGAAGGGGGACACCATATACCTGTTTTCCGACGGGTATGCCGACCAGTTCGGAGGCGAAAGCGGTAAAAAATTCAAGATCCAGCCGATGAAGGAACTGATCCTGAACATCCAGGAAAAGACCATGGAGGAACAGCGTACCATTCTGGACAGCACCATCGAAGCCTGGAGGGGAGACATCGAGCAGATCGACGACATCCTGATCATCGGGCGGAGGTTTTAATCCCTCATACCGCCCGTTCGGCAAAATGATTGCGTCCCCTGAGCGGAGGATTTTCAGGTAGGGGCGTACTTGATTGCCGAGCCGTCCCACCGGGGCGCGTTCCGTATGGCTTCCATGACTTCTTCGGGGCTTTCAATCACGGTCCATATATCCCTGTGAATCCTGCGCATGAACTGCTCGTCGACCATACGGTCAAGCATTTCAAGGAAGGGATCGAAGAAGTTATTGGTATTGATGATAATGATGGGGGCGAGTACCTGGCCGAGCTGCTTAAGGCTGATCATTTCGAGGAGTTCTTCCAGGGTGCCGACTCCGCCGGGCATAGCGATGAATGCATCGATGTTCTCGGTGAGTGTTTTCTTACGGGCATGCATGTCATCCACGATGAGCATGTCCTCAACGGCGGGATGCGACCAGCCCTGGTCGACCATAAATCTGGGGATAATTCCCCGTATGGACCCTCCGGCCCCCAGTACGCTGTCGGCCAGGGCACCCATCAATCCAACCGCGCCGCCCCCGTAATTGACGGCGATGCCCTCGCTGCTCAGGATATCTCCGAGTTTCCGGGCTGCTTCGAGATAGCTGCCGTTCACTTTAGCGCTTGAGGCGCAGAATACGGAGACGCGCCAGTGGATCATATTAGGATTAGAGGATTGCTTCAAGCTTGTTTACCAGGTTGCTCTTGGGTACGGCCCCAACCTGCTTGTCAACCACTTCACCGCTCTTGAAGAACAGCACCGTGGGTATGTTACGGATCCCGAATTTTGCAGTTACACCGGGATTGCTGTCAACATCGAGCTTGGCCACGACAACCTGCCCGGCATAATCGTTTCCGATTTCCTCCACGATGGGCCCGACCATCCGGCAAGGACCGCACCATTCTGCCCAGAAATCAATGATAATGGGTTTGTTTGACTTAAGAACGATTTCGTCAAAATTCTGATCGGTAATTTCAAGTGCCATCTTTATTCCTGTTTGAAAGGGTTAATCATGTTTTTCAGGTTTAAGGCGCAAAAATAATTCTTATTGGGGAATTCATTTGTTAATTAAGTCTAAAATTGATCTCGGGCTGGTTCTCGAGGTATTGGATCAAATCATCGCTCAGGTTGATCCGCTTATTCCGTGAAAACATTTCGATGTAAATATTCTCCTCCCGGTCGTGTACCATGATCTTCAACCTGGCCGATCCCTGCTGCGCATCCGCATATTTGTCTATTTCTTCTATGAACCCTTCGTCGATGCTTCCCAGGGGGACGGTCAGGACAAGGCTCTTGATCATGTCCTCGCGCACGTCCGCCAGCATCCTGATCTCCCGGACCTTCAGCTCGTAATCCACCGTCCCGTTGTTGAAGGGTCTGGGCTGAACCAGGGCACGGATCAGCAGGGCATAACCGGGAGTGAAGAAGTTCTGGAAGCCGATGTAGTCCTTGTTGAACAGGACCATGCGGAACGAATCCGTGTAGTCTTCGATGACGATGGTCCCATAGGGCTTGTTGTTTTTGGTATAGGCCTGCTTGTGCGATTTCACGAGTCCCGCGATCATGACCTCCTGCCCGTTCAGCATACCGAGGTTATCCAGGTCCGCAAGGCTGTGGGTGCAGAAGTGTCCGATTTCCAGCTTGTAGGTGTCCAGCGGGTGTGCCGAAAGGTAAATGCCTATGAGCTCTTTCTCCATATCCAGCTTTTCCAGTTTCGGCCAGGGCTCCTCTATGGTGATTTCCGGTTTCGAGATTTCGAGGTCGTCCGATTCCCCGAAAAGGGATTGCTGGGAGGCGGATGTTTCGGTCTGGAATTTGTTCCCGTACCGGACCAGTTGCTCTATGAAGCTGATGCCCCTGGCATCCTGCCCGAAGTACTGTCCGCGCTGGATCTCCCCGAGGCTGTCGAAAGCCCCGGCCCCGGCCAGGGCTTCCAGGCTTTTCTTGTTAACCGCCTGCAGGTCGACCCGCTCCACGACCGAGTAAATATCCCGGAACGGCCCTTTGGCGTCCCTTTCCTGGATGATCCTGGAGGCCGCAGACTCACCCAGTCCCTTGATGGCTCCCAGGCCAAAGCGGATATTCCCATCCGCGTTGACCGTGAATTTGATGCGGCTCTCGTTGATGTCCGGACCGAGTACGGAAAGCCCCATTCGCTTGCATTCGCTCATGAAAAGCGTGATCTTCTTGATGTCGGATATGTTCCGGCTCAAAACGGCGGCCATGAACTCGGCCGGGTAATGCGCCTTCAGCCAGGCGGTCTGGTAGGATACCAGTGCATAGCACGTGGAATGGGACTTGTTGAAGGCATACTCGGCGAAGGCTTCCCAGTCCCCCCAGACCTTTTCGGCGATCTTTTCATGGATTCCGTTTTTTGCGCAGCCCTCCAGGAATTTCTCCTTCAGCTCGTCCATCATCTTGCGCTTTTTCTTGCCCATGGCCTTGCGCAGGCTGTCAGCCTGACCCCCGCTGAACCCGGCCATCTCCTGTGAAAGGAGCATGACCTGTTCCTGGTATACGGTAATGCCGTAGGTGTCCTTCAGCAGTTTTTCCATGATGGGCAGGTCGTATTTGATCTGCTCTTTCCCGTGTTTCCGGTTGATGAAGCGGGGGATGTATTCCATGGGACCCGGGCGGAAAAGCGCGTTCATGGCGATCAGGTCCTCGAACCGGTTGGGTTTGAGCTCGCGCAGGTAGCGTTTCATTCCGTCCGATTCGAACTGGAACAGGCCGGTGGTCTCTCCCCGGCTGTAAAGCTCGAAGGTTTCCTTATCGTCCAGGGGAACCTTGACGATGTCGATTTCCTCGCCCCTCGATTCACGGATCAGTTCGACGGCATCCTTGATGATGGAGAGGGTTTTCAATCCGAGAAAATCCATCTTCAGCATGCCCACGTCCTCGACGTGTTTCCCGTCGAACTGGGTGACCCAGAGGTCTGTATCCTTCGATTTGCAGATGGGGATGTGGTTGATCAGGTTATCCTTCCCGATGATGATCCCGCAGGCATGCAGTCCCGTATGCCGGACGCTTCCCTCAAGGATTTCTGCATATTCCAGGGTCCGCCTGGCCAGTTCGGTCCCCCTTGCCTTTACATCCGAAAGTTCCTTCACTTCCTTGTAGGCCTTGTTCAGGGATATGCCCGGTCGCTCGGGTACCAGCTTGGCCAGCCGGTCCGCCTCCGGGAGGGGGAGTTTTTCGATCCGGGCCACGTCCCGTATGGCCATTTTTGCCGCCATGGTCCCGAAAGTGATAATATGGGCCACCTTGTCCTTACCGTATTTTTCGACCACGTATTTCAGGACCTCGTCCCGCCCGTCTTCATCGAAATCAATATCAATGTCGGGCATGGAGATCCGGTCCGGGTTCAGAAAGCGCTCAAACAGCAGCCCGTATTTGATGGGATCGACGTCGGTGATCCGGGTGCAGTAGGCAACCACCGATCCTGCGGCCGACCCCCTTCCCGGTCCGACGCTCACGTTCATCCGGCGGGCGGCATTCAGAAAATCCTGCACGATCAGGAAATACCCCGGGAAGCCCATCCTCTTGATAACGCCCAGTTCGTATTCGATCCTTTTTTTCAGGTCCTCCGTGATGGTCTTGTAACGCTGCTCGGCGCCCTGGTAGGTCAGGTGGCGCAGGTAATCGTCCGCATTCTCGAACTTATCCGGAAGGGGAAAGTCGGGCATGATGGGATCGTGGTTCAGCTCGTAGGTCTGCACCTTGTCGACGATCTCCTGGGTGTTGCCGAGCGCCTGGGGCAGGTCGGAGAAGAGTTCAGCCATTTCCTCACGGGTCTTGAACCATTCCTGCTTGGTATACCTGAGCCGGGTCTCGTCGTCCAGGTCCTTGCCGGTGTTCAGGCAGATGAGCCGGTCATGTGCCTCCGCATCCTCCCGGTTGACAAAATGAACGTCGTTGGTGGCGATCAGTTTGATCCCCCTTTCGAGGGAGATCTGCACGAGCCTTTCGTTCACTTTTTTCTGCTTGGCCAGCGTGTCGTTGTCAAACACCGGGTCGCCCGTCGGATGGCGCTGGAGTTCCAGGTAAAAGTCTTCACCGAAGGTATCCGTGTAAAACGCCAGGGACTCCTCCAGGTCCTTTTCATTGTCGTTCAGGATATGCGAAGGGATGTCCCCTCCCAGGCAGGCGCTGCTTGCGATCAATCCCTCGCTGTACTCCTTCAGGATCTCCTTGTCGATCCTGGGCTTGTAATAATGTCCCTCGAGGTACCCGATCGACACAAGCTTCACCAGGTTCCGGTAACCTGTCATGTTTATGGCCAGCAGGATCAGGTGGTAGCCTCCGCGGTCCTCTTTCGTATCGGTATCGAACCGGCTTCTCCGGGCCAGGTAGATCTCGCATCCAATGATGGGCTTCAGGCCGTGGACCCGGGCCTCGTTGCAGAATTCCTTGACGCCGAAGAGATTGCCGTGGTCGGTTATGGCGATGGCCTTCATCCCGTCCTCCTTGGCCTTTTTCATCAGGACCGGAATGCTGGAGGCACCGTCCAGGATGGAATACTGGGTATGCACATGAAGGTGGGTGAAATCCATTTTCAGGGACTTGATAACCAGGAATTTGAGTTTCAGAGTGTAGATTGTTCCCGATTTTCAAATTTACGAAATTGAGGAGGCGGAGCCCCGGGTGTTAATAAGTATTTTAAAAGTTTCGCAGCCGGTTGTGTCTCTGACCCACACCGGGGTAAAAAAACGTGTGAATCCCTTTTGGGAATGGAATAATTATCTATCTTTGCACCTCCGATTTAGGAGGAGCATTTTAACCATAGATTAAGTATGCCAGTTAAATTAAGATTAGCAAGACACGGTAGGAAAAAGTTTGCCTTCTATCACATTGTTGCGGCAGACGGACGGGCGCCACGAGATGGCAAGTTCATTGAGAAACTCGGGATGTACAATCCCAATACAAATCCGGCCACCATTGAGCTGGATTTTGACAGGTCTCTGGACTGGCTTTTAAAAGGTGCACAACCTACTGAAACGGTAAGAGCGATTCTCTCTTACAAAGGAGTACTGATGAAACGGCACCTGCTGGAAGGTGTCCGGAAAGGGGCTTTTTCCGAAGAGGAGGCCGAAAAAAGGTTTGCCGGATGGATGAAGGAGAAGGAGGGCAAGATACAGGCCAAGATCGACCGTTTGGCCAAGGCAGGCGAGGAAGAAATCAAGCGGAGGTTAGAAGCCGAAGCCAAAGTGCGTGAGGCAAAGGCCGAGGAGCTGCTGAAAAAACAGTCCGAACTTGCCGAGGCTGCTGAAAAGGAAGCCACGGTGGAGGGCGCTGAAGAAACCGCTGAGGCCGAAGCTGCTGAAGCCGCGACCGGCGCTGAAGAAACCGCTGAGACCGCGACCGCCGCTGCCGAAACTCCTGAAGCCGAAACCGCTGAAGCCGCGACCGGAGCTGAAGAAACCGCAGCCGAAACCGCTGAAGCCGAAGCTGCTGAGGTAAGCGAAACAGAGCAGGAAACTTCTTCCGGAAAGACAAAGGACGAACCCGTAGCGGAGGCCGCTGCAGAGGAAAAAGAGGACGCTCCCGTGGAATCCGCTGAGAAGGCATCCGAAGAGGAATTGCCGGAGGCTCCTAAAGCCGAAGAGGCAGGGGACGAAAAGCCGGAAGCCGCTAAGGTTGAGGAGACCAAAGACAAAGGAAAACAGGCCGGCAAGGGTTCCGGAGGCAAGAAGCCTGAAGAGCCCGGGGCCGGGAAAGAACCCGCCGCCTAATTCGACTGAAATGACCAGGGATGATTGCATATTCCTTGGTACAATCGCTAAAACACACGGTGTAAGGGGAGAACTGATCCTGCGAAAGGCAGATCCAGCACCGGATCCTGAAGAAAACCGGGAATCGATATTCCTTCTGATCGACGGAATACTGGTTCCCTTTTTTATTTCCTCTTTGAGGCCTTTCAGGCCGGGGGAGTGGATTCTGGAGGTGGACTGGTACGGGGACAGGAACAGGGCCGAAAAACTGGTGGGTTATCAGGTATGGATTCCGCGTACCAGCAAGGAAACTGAGCATCCGCAAGCATACCCGGATGAGCTCAGTGGTTATTCCTTCAGGGATGCCCGTTCGGGCGCGAAAGGTCTGATACTTGGATTCATGGACATCCCGGAGAACCCCGTATTCGAAGTGGAAACCGACGGGGAAAAGAAACTGGTGCCGGCCAGCGATGAAATGATCCTGGAAGTGGACACCCGGAAGCGGATGGTGGTCTTCGAACTGCCGGAAGGCCTGTTCTGATTGCCGGCGGACCTGCCTTGCCGCATTTACTTGCAGCAGGTGCGGATCCCCTTCGTCTTTTATTTATGTTTGCGAATCCAAATTATTCATTCTAAAATCCATAATCCATGAAACAACGAATCCTGAAATCATCCATGACCATCCTGCTGGTCTTGCTGGCAGGTATTGCTTTCTCCCAGAAGGAGGAACGAGACGTAGCAGAATTTTCCGGGATATCCCTGGGCATCTCGGCCGATCTTTACCTCAGCCAGGGGAGCCCCCAGAAGCTGGTGATCCAGGCCAGCGAGGAAGATCTGGCCAAGATCGAGACCGTTGTCAAGGACGGGCATCTTAAGATTAAGACCGATAACTACATGTCCAGGTTAAAGGACGTGAAAATCTGGATCACGGTTCCCGAGATCGAAGCCCTGAACCTTTCGGGGTCGGGAAAGATCATTGCCGAAACCCCGGTCAACACCAACGAACTTGAGTGCAAGGTAAGCGGCAGCGGGAAGATTAATATCGACGAGCTGAAAACCGATGAATTTGAGGCAGCGGTATCCGGTTCCGGCAGAATTACCATGGCAGGCACGGCCGGTGAGGCGGAGATCAGCATCAGCGGTTCCGGGAGTGTGAGTGCCGGTGGATTGACCGTAGATGAGTGCGAGATCAGGATCAGCGGTTCCGGAGGATGTGAAATCGATGCTACCGGCGAACTCGATGCGGCTATTTCCGGAAGCGGCAGGGTCACCTATTACAGCAACCCGCAGGTGGACGCAAGGGTGTCCGGCTCGGGGAAAGTTACAAAGGGAAGCAAGTAAGCGGAGCCTAGGGACGGATCACCTCGATCTGCCCGTTGAGATGAACCTTCAGGACCCCTGAAGGTTTTCTTTTTTTTACCGCATCCTTTCCCCAGTCGGCAACGTAATCCACGGCGGATTTGATTTCCGCGGGTATATCGGCGAATCTTTGGGGACTCGGGCTGCCGGCAAGGTTTGCCGAACTCGATACGATCGGCCTGCCGAAGGCATCGATGAGTCCCCTGGAAAACGGTTCATTCGTAATGCGGATACCGATGCTTCCGTCCGCCGGCAGCAGGTTGGGGGCCAGGCCCCGGGCTGAGGGATAGATCAGGGTCAGTGGCCTGTCGGAAACCTTAAGGATCTCCAGTGCCATTTCCGGGATCTCCTCCACATACTGCGAGACCATTTCGATTGAATCGGCAAGTATGAGCATGGCCTTGGAATCCACCCTTTTTTTGATGGAATATATCCTGGCCACCGCACCCGGGCTGGTGGCGTCACAGCCGATCCCCCAGATGGTGTCCGTGGGGTAGAGTATGGTGCCTCCCGTGCGGAGCACATCGGTGCATTTCATGATCTCCCGTTTCATTTATAGAATCTTGCGATAA
Organism: uncultured Bacteroides sp.; assembly: GCA_964575235.1. Classification (GTDB taxonomy): domain Bacteria; phylum Bacteroidota; class Bacteroidia; order Bacteroidales; family SM23-62; genus SM23-62. The sequence continues at coordinate 38,308 of CAZNQG010000004.1, read as the reverse complement.
ACGTTCATAATGTGCCCGGCGATGATGTCTTCGGTAAACCCGAGGGCATGTTCGTACCCGGAAGTCCGCATGGCATCCTGCAATCCGCTGTCCTCCAGTATTTTCCGTATTGCATCCGCCAGTTCTTCCGGATTGCCGGGATCCACGTAGAGGGTGGACTTCCCTCCGGCTTCCGGGAAACAGCTTCCGCGGGAAGTGATTACCGGTGTCCGCGAGGCCAGTGCTTCCAGGATCGGGATCCCGAAACCCTCGAATATGGAAGGGTACAGGAAGATCTCGGCCATCTGGTAAAGGCCGGGGAGATCTTCGTTCGGGACGTTTCGCAGGAACCGGACATTCTTCATGTCGTGTTCCCGGATGAATCGTCTGACCCTGTTCAGGTAAGCCGTGGGGCGTCCGATCACGACCAGGGGGATATCAGGGGAACCTGCCAGCATGGCCTTCAGGATCGTCAGAAGGTTTTTCCGGGGTTCGATGGTTCCCACATACAGGAGGTAGGATGCAGGGAGGGAATACCGGTCTCTCAAATCCTGCCTCCTGTCGTCCTGCACGATGGAATAGAACATGGGATCGCACCCCTGGTAGACCACGTCGATCTTTTCAGCCGGGGTACGGAGGAATTCCTGCAGGTCCGATCCCGTCTGCCTGGAAATGGCAACAATGCGGTCCGCATTCAGGCAGGCGTGCCGGGCTTTCCGGATATAGATCCTTCGGTCAATGGGCTGGTACCACTGAGGGAAACGCATAAAGATCAGGTCGTGCATGGTTACCACGGAACGGACGGCAGATCCGGGCAGGTCGAACGGTATTTCGTTGCTGAGGCCGTGGTAGAGATTTATTCCATCCTTTTCCAGCCTTCTGCCGAGCCGGTAGCTCCGCCAGAGGGAGGGGAAATATTTCGCCGGTCCTTCGGGGTATACGTGGGTGTGGCCTGCAAATTCCCCGTTTTGTCGGATCCTGGTGTTGCGCTTCGGGATGTACAGGAAGTACTCGTGCTCGGGGAAGGTACGGCTCAGATAAGCGATGATGTTCCGGCTGTAATTGCCCAGTCCGCTGAAGTTGAAGAAGGCCCGCTTGGCGTCAAACCCGATTCGCATGGGTGTGGATGCTTATGTTCTAAAAAGCTATGTTGTATTCCCTCAGAGCATCGTTCAGGGAGGTTTTCTTGTCGGTCGATTCCTTGCGCTGGCCGATGATCAGCGCGCAGGAGACCCCGTATTCACCGGCCGGGAACTCCCTGGGATAGGTGCCGGGGATCACGACAGAGCGTGCGGGCACGCGTCCCTTGAAATCGACGGGCTTCTTCCCGGTGACGTCTATGATTCGGGTCGACCGTGTGATGACCACGTTGGCCCCGAGCACGGCCTCCTTTTCGATGTATGCCCCCTCGACCACGATGCTCCTGGAACCGATGAAGCAATTATCCTCCACGATCACCGGGGCAGCCTGTACGGGCTCCAGGACTCCGCCGATCCCCACACCGCCGCTCAGGTGAACGTTCCGGCCGACCTGCGCGCAGGACCCCACCGTGGCCCAGGTATCCACCATGGTCCCCTCGTCGACATAGGCCCCGATGTTCACATAGGAAGGCATCATGATGACGCCCTTTGCGATGTAGGATCCGTAACGGGCGATGGCGTGCGGAACGACCCGGACACCGAGTTCCCGGTAATTCTTTTTCAGGGCTATCTTGTCGTGGAACTCGAAGGGACCCACCTCGGTTACGCTCGTCTGCTGGATGGGGAAATAAAGGATTACGGCTTTTTTCACCCACTGGTTGACTTTCCAGCCTTCCTTCGACGGTTCCGCAACGCGGAGCCTGCCTCCGTCCAGCTCGTCGATAACGAAGCGGATGGATTTTTTCACATCCTCGTCCTGCAGCATTAGGCGGTTTTCCCATGCCTGGTCGATAACGGTCTGGTGGATCGTGTACATATGGTTTTGTTTTCAGGCCCCTGTGCACCCTGTTCACGATGCCAATGTGAAGGAGGGGTGTGCGGGACTTTACTGCCACAAAGTTAATCTTTTAGAGGGTAAAGTAATACACCCTCAGAATCCGGCCCATAATCCCGCCATCCCCAGCAGGAAACCGGCGGCAAGGTTCAGAGCCTTCATCTTTAGCCAGTCCTTCCTGGTTTCCGCCAGCAGTGGGAGGGAACCATGCCCGTCCTGCACTATGGAATTGGCGATCAGAATGCTGAAGGGTATGTGTCCCCCTGCAAAAAGGCTTATGAACAGGATGTGCGGTCCCGATTCAGGGATGATCCCCACGAAGAGGGCAATCATCAGGATGCTGAACTGGTTCTGGCTGATCCATTCCTCGAAATGCAGGAATTCGAGTCCCACATGGATCAACAGGAAGGCCCCGAATGTCCACAGGAAGATCCTCAGGAAATGCCTTCGGATCACATGTTCCCACAGGTGTTTGCTCAGGAAGTGATCGGGTACCGTCAATGCAATGAAAAGCTCGATCGCAATGACGATTAAAAAGATGATTCGCTGCCAGCTCCAGCGGTCAGGCCCGATGCTGCCGTTGAGCAGAAATAGCAGGAAAAGGAGTCCCCCGGCCAGAAGCACGGATCGTTCGATCCCTATGTGCCTGAGTTGCTGGAGGACCTGGGAAGGGATGAAGCACCTGCAGTCCGGGTCATGCTCGTGGAGTCTCATGTGGTTCACCGGAAGGTTCATTCGTTGTTTCCCGAGCGGGAAGAGATGCAGGATGTAGCCGGCCAGGATGGATGCGATAAGCAGTATCCCCATCAGGAGCAGGGCTTTCCCGGGGATCATGGCGAACATGATGAAGGCCTCGTCGCCGGAAGTAGCGATCATGGCCGTTACGAGGGCTGCAAAATGGAATATGCGGTGGACGTACATAGAGACCACGAGGTACACTCCCAGGCATCCGGGAAGCAGTCCCAGGAGCGAGGCGATCAGGATTTGCAGGAAGGGGTTTCTTTCAAAGGTCCGGTACCATCTTCCACGGGTCTGGACCGAAATGTATTCGATCAGCAGCATCATGATGATCACAAATGCGGTGATGACCAGGGCATGTTGCAGGATATCCACCAGGAACTGCATTGGGTTCTCGTACCCGATATTCCCTCCGATCAGTCCGCCGTGTCCGTGCCCGTTCATATCCGATGCGCTATGTTTTCAGTTTCCGGAACTTGAAAATACGGTAAGGTTTTGGCGGCACCGGGTCATAACCGTGGGTCCCCCACGGATGGCATCGAAGTATGCGATGCGCCGCCAGGTATGTCCCCCGCAGCATTCCGTGTGTGCGGAGCGCCTCGATGGCGTACTGGGAACAGGTGGGAACATGCCTGCAAGAGGTCGGAAGGAGTGGCGAAATGGTATACTGGTAAATCCGGATCGGGACGATGGCGACCCATATAACGCCGTTCCGCAGTATGGTAAAAATTTTCCTCATTCAATCCGTTTCATGCACCGGGCATTCCGGCTTCACTGCAAATGTATGAAATCGGGGCCATAATTTTAATTCTTTTTAAACTGCCGGAGCCCTGTACACGCATTGAAATAAACCTTATATTTAGGGCTCGATATCCCAGAAAAATGTTTTAAAGCATATTCCTATGGCGAACGTTAAAAAGAGCAAGGGAACCATCGCCATCCTTACGGGAGGCGGAGATGTTCCGGGACTGAACCCGGCCATCCGGGCCATTACCATTCGTGCTCTCCGCGAGGGCTACAGGGTGCTTGGACTCAGAAGAGGCTGGGCTGGCATTATGGAACTTCAGCGCGACAAAAAAGCGAACAACAACGATAAGGTCATGGAACTGACCGAAGAGCTGGTTAACCGGGCCGGCAGGACCGGGGGAACCTTTCTTCACACATCGCGGACCCGCCCCAGCCATTGCCCCCAGATTAACGTTCCGCCTCACCTGAGGGATACCTATAATGCAGAAATAAACGACCTCACACCGGAGATCATCAAGAACCTGGATTTCCTGGGTGTGGATTTTTTAATCCCGATCGGGGGAGACGACACTCTTAGCTACGGGGTACGCATGTATCAGGAGGGGGTGAAAGTCATTGCCATTCCCAAGACCATGGATAACGACGTGCCGGGCACGGATTACTGTATCGGCTTCAGTACCTGCATAACGCGGACCATTCACCTGACCAACATCGTCCGGACCTCGGCCGGGTCGCATGAGCGCATCCTCGTGCTCGAGGTGTTCGGGCGTTATGCCGGCTTTACCGCCATGCTGCCCACCATGGCAGGAGCTGCCAACCGCTGCGTTATCCCGGAATACAAGTTCGACCTGGATCACCTTACCAAGTTGCTGGTGGAGGACCGGAACCGGAACCCGAGCAAGTATTCCATCGTCCTGGTATCCGAAGGTGCCATGGTCAAGGACATGAAGGAAATGACGTTTACCGACATGGAAAAGGACATGTTCGGGCACGCCAAGCTGGGAGGCATCGGGGACCTGGTTTCCAACAAGATCAAGGATCTTTCCGTGAAGTACAACAAGGGAACCAGGGTGAACTCCATCAACCAGAGGCTTGGCTACATGGTGCGCGGGGGGGACCCGGATGCCATCGATTCCATCGTTCCCATGGCTTACGGGAACCTGGCCCTTGACCTGATCCTCAAAGGGATCCACGGCCGCCTGGTCGTACTCCGGAACGGGCGTTACGATAACGCCCCGCTGGATGTAGTCGTGAGTTCAAAGAAGCTGGTGGATGTAAAAAAGCACTACAACACCGAACGGCTGAGGCCCCATTACAAGAGCTTCGAATTCCAGCCCCTGTTCATCATGACCGGCAGCTCATAGCGGCCTTACACCGCCCGTCAAACCCATACACATGCTGAAAGGCGGTGTTAAACAAGCCGCCTTTAAAATTTGGGATCCTCCGGCATTATCAATTCGTCGCTGCCTTTTGTGACGGTAATCACAAAAGAGAGGCGACTCATTTGACAATGCCTCCGGAGTGGGGACCCAAATTTTGCAGCGGCGGTTTAATACCGGCGGAAGCAATGGATTTGACGGGCGGGAGGCCGGCTGGGGGCTCCGGGTCCTACTCCACCAGGATTTTGAGGCTCTGCTGCCGGTCGCCGCAGGCCAGGCTGCATACATAGACACCCGGGCGGACCCTGCTTCCTCCTTCGTTTTCCAGGTCCCAGGTGAATTCATGCTCGCCTGCCGGGAGCATCTCAGCGCAGAGGGACCGGACCGGGTTTCCCCCCAGGTCATAAATCCTCAGGGCGGTCATGCGGGATGCTGCCAGTTCAAACCGGATCCGGGTAAATTCTGCCGCCGGATTTGGATGGTTGCTCAATCCAAAGGCATGGCCCGGGACCGTTACCGGAGCGTTGCCTGTAACGCCGTCGATGTAGAAATCCAGCCCGGCCACCCGGTTCCCGTAGTAGTTTTGATCCTTTTCCACCTCGCAGATGTTCAGCGCAAAGCTGAAATCCCCGTATTTGTTCAGGGTTTTGACCAGCAGGGTGTTCCGGCCCTGCAGGATGCCGATGGTTTTTACATAAACTCCCCGGTCCGTGTCCAGGTAGGACGGGGAGCCGCCGGAAGAATAAGCGAGTTCCCCATTCAGGTACACCCGGATGGCCTCGTGGCTGCCCATCCAGAGTTCGGCATCCTGTTCACAGGTTGCGTCAAAGCAGGTATAGGCATAGGTGACCACGTTGGTTTTCCCGCCATAGTAAGCATGGAGATCGATGCGGTCATCGAAGAAATAGACGGGCTGGGACCAGCCGTCGAGTCCCGGAGCCGGATGCAGGCCGGCCTCCCCCGGATAAAATTCCCGGGAAATGTCCGTCCCGTCGAAAGCAGGCGAAAGGATCCAGGTGCGGTTGGACTGCCCGAACCTGCCGTCCGGGTCCAGGCTTTTCTTGACCCGGATCATGGCCTCCTCAACCGGAACCCCCAGCACCTCGATCAGATCCGGATCGTTGGTGCCCAATCCCACTTTCTCGGCCAGGGTTATGTGGGCGATGTCGTCCGGGTTCAGTCCCATCAGTTTCGCCCCGATGTGGTCAATGGCCACCGGGTCGGCGCCGGCCAGTATGGTGTTGAAGCGGACCTGGTTGTAACCCCGGTTCGTTTTTTCGGTCTCCAGGCACATGATCGCATCCACCAGGACGAAATCGATGCCGGCGATGTTGGACAGGTCCACGATGGCTTCGGTCGTCCAGATCCGCTGGGCGACTCCGTGGTATATGCCGTCCGAGTATGTCGTGCCCGCGGCCTTGTTGTAACCGTAATAACAGCCCGGGGCCGTCCCGATCTGGAGCTTGAGGGCGTTGGTAATTCCGGTAGTATGGATCTTCAGAACGGGTACCGCAATGTAGACGTCGGCTCCGATCTCTGCCTGGTGCACGTGGTACCTGGTTCCCTGCAGGGCGGAAGTTCCCTGGCTGCCCAGGTCGACCTCCACCAGGTCGGAGAGGGACTGGTTCAGGTTGAGCAGGCTGAGATTGACGCCTGCCAGGTCCGGATCCGGGAGCAGCTCCAGGTAGCCGCTGTTGCCCCATACCGATGTGAGCTCATCCGGGTCGTCGTTCGATCGGGCCGTGCCCTCTGCGACGATTATCTCGATATCGCCTTCCGTAAAATCCGCCAGGTACCGGATCAGGGCCTTGACCACCCTGACATCGGTATTCTCGCCTTCACCCGATTTACTGTTCCCGCCGACCAGGTTCACCTTGATCATGACCGTGTCGCCTTTCTCAACGATCCCCTGCAGTCCTCCCTGGAGTTCGATGGCCTTGCCCACCATTTCCTCGATCCGGTCGGGACCCGGGTCCACGGACCGGGATACGGGATTGGACAGCTCCGCATAATCCGAGGTCACAATGGCCACTTTGGTACCCGTTGCGGCCGGTGTATTGAATTCGGATTCCAACCGGAACGTTCCCTGCCCGGTTTCCAGGGTCGATACGGAAAGGTCCCACGCAACCGCCAGAACGGCAATGGCGATAAGAATATATGTAAGGGTTTTCCTGCGGTTTTTCAGGTTGATCATAACGGAGGTATCGGGATGGTATAAAGATAACTAAAACAGGTTATATAGGTATCCCAGGATTACCGCCCCCAGGATTCCCGTTGCCAGGTAAAGGATGAGCACCTTTCGGTTAAAGGCTGCCTGCATGACAACCAGGTTGGATACCTTGGTGACCGGTCCCGAAATGAAAAAAGCAAGTACTGCCCCCTTGGACATGCCCAGGTCCGCGAGTTGCTGGACCACCGGGATGGCCGCACCGCCGCAGACGTAGAAGGGAACTCCCGCACTGGCGGACAGGACCACCGAGAGCAAACTTTCGCTGTTGAAAAGTCGGACGACGATCTTCGGGTTAACCGCTATTTTGATGGCTGCCGCCAGGATAATGGCCAAAAAAAAATATTTCCCAACGTACCATGACATTCTAAAGAGTTCGTTCAGGAAGCCGGACAGGCTGAGCCTCCCCTCCTGCCCGGAATAAGCTTCGGTTGGGTCCGAGCCTCCCTGCAGGAGCACCTTGCCCGGCGAAAGGATCCGCTTACTCTCCATCCAGAGGGCCAGGTAGCCGGCCAGGATTCCCAGCATGAGCGCGGACAGGACCCTCATCAATGCCATCTCGAGTCCCATAGCGCCCGCCGTCAGGATGAAAAGGTTGGGATTGATCAGGGGAGAGGAGACCATAAAGGCCACCAGTACCGGTAGGGAAACTCCGGTCCCGAGCAGGGCCGCAGACATAGGGATGGCCACATAGCTTCCCAGGGGTGATACTACCCCGATGAGCGATGCTAGCGAAATGGACAGGGCATGGTTCGTCCGGTTGAAAAAACCGGCCATCCGGTGCCTGGAAATGAATACTTTCAGGAGGGTCGAAGCAAGTATGCCCAGCAGGAGGTAAGGCCAGAGCTGGCCGAGCAGTTGGATCGCCTCGACGAGTATCCGCTTCGTGTAGCTGGCTTCGAAATGATCCAGGAACCGGTAAAAAACCGTCTGTAAAGAGCAGGGCATGAGCAGGCGCATCATGTCCGAAAGCTAAGCATTATTTCCCTTTCACGGGCAGGGCGAAAAAATAAGGCATTGACAGCGACCCGCACTCGGGCAGGTAACTGACAATGCCCTCTGGTTGTTTTCAATACTTTCGGGCCGGCAGCCCGCTGGGATATCTAACGTGCAGCATAGATCCAGGAGCCGACGGCAACGTTTGCACGTACGATGTTCAGCCCGTTCAGGGCCTCCCGGAGATTGTTGTAGGATTCGGCCGCAACCAGGTTCCAGTACCCGACTTTCACGATCTCGGTTTGGTACCCCATATCGGCTACCTTTGCCGAGTAGGCCGTTGCATACTCGGGCGTCTTGAAACTGCCCACAATGAGATAATACGTACCGGCAGCGGCTGATGTGATTTTCCCTCCTTTTGATGCCAGCTCATTTTCATAATACTGGATGATGGAATCAATCCTGGCCTGGCTTTCACGCTGGAGTTGTGCCAGGGACCCTTGGTATTCAGCTTCCTTGGCAGCCAGCTCCTGTTCAAGGTTGTAAGCATATACCTCCAGTGTATCGCTTTTTTTCTTGAGGATTTTCTCGTTGATGAACTTGCACCCGGACAATGCAAAAGAGCCGATGAGCATTAGGAAAAGGACCTTTTTCATATTTCAAATGGTTTGGTTTTTGTCTTCGGATTCAGTATTAATCGGAACAAATTTAAAGATTTCCTTTATAAAAGCCTAATTTTCAAAAGGTAATGAAATTAACAATCCTTGAACAGGTATTTCCCTCGCGGCAAGGTCCCGCAATTACAGGGGAATACGCGAAATTTCCACTATTTTTACTTCAAACCAACACGCTGATGACATGGCTGATCTGTCGGTAAATTACATGGGTATCAGACTGCGGAACCCCGTCATGGTTGGCAGCTCGGGACTGACCGATAAAGTGGAAACCATCCGTAACCTGGAACGAAGCAAAAGCGATAACCCTGCAGCATACGAACGCGTGCAATTCATGAAATATTTCCGGGGATATCCCCTATGAGAAACGACATCCTTACCGGTGAATTCGTAAAGGCCCTGGAGGATTATGCCTACCTGCTGAACCGGGCTTATCCACGGAAAGCGCTTCTGAAGATCGTGGGGGACCGCTACATGTTGAATTCCATCCAGCGGATCCTGCTCAGCAGGGGGATCTTTCCGGACGAGGATGCGGATCGCAGGATCCGGAAGTCCGTGGAGAATATAAGAGGGGAGGAAATCTTCGTCGATGCCTACAACGTGCTTTTTACGGTCTGCAATTACCTGCTCGGGCGGATGGTATTCATTGGCAACGACCGTTTTGTAAGGGATGCCGGCGAGGTATACGGCAAACCCCATGACGACCCGGTTTTTGCAAAAGGCATAGAGCTCTGCATGGGTTACCTGGAGAAACAGGGTCCGTCCAGGGTGGAATTCCTGATTGACAGTCCCGTATCACACAGCGCAGAACTTGCAGGAAGGCTCAGGGAACTGCTTGCCGAACACCGGATGGAAGGGGACGCTCAGATTCACAGGAACCCGGATGCAAAACTCATAAAGCAGGAGCGGGGCATCGTGGCAAGCTCGGATTCGGACATCCTGGACCAGACGGAACTTCCCGTCTGCGACCTGGCCCGCCAGGTCCTGGAAGATCATTTCGAACTTCATCTTCCGGACCTGGGGAGCCTGACCGGCTGATCATCTCGTATAGAGCATCCTTACTGGCGGGCAATGCCGGTTCCCTACCGAAAGCACGGCTGTATAAATGCCCGAAGGAAGATCCGGGTATTTCCCGGAGAAGTCGATCTCGACCAGGTGCCATCCCTTTACGTTTATCTCGATCTCCAGCACATCCACCAGTTGTCCCACGGAATTGAATATCCGGATTGTTTTCGGCGTGTTCACGTTCCTTTCATTGATGTAGATCCAGAGGCCGGCCCGGTCGCTGAAGGGATTCGGGAACACGATTGAAATATGCGTGGCGGTATCCCCGTCGATGTTGCCGGCAAAGCTCGATGTGAAGTTTCCAGCCTCCTTGCCGGCATCCGTACGGACGCCTCCGGCAGTGGCGTTGTACGATTCGCCGACCGCGGCATCCGTAACCCCTTCCGGCATGGGTAGGGGCTGCTTAACGGTGACCGCAGCGCCTGAATCTGTGCGGACGACCGAATCAACGGCAACAAAGGAGGTATACTGGGTAAGCAGGTTGTATTTCAGGCCCAGTTCTGTGATCACGTTCTTGATGGAATCCTTGTACTCGTTCTCGGTGTACCAGTCCCCCGACGGAACCCCTGCATAATCATCCAGCAGCTGGATCTTATACCTTGCCCACAGGTACTTCAGTGCGGAGTTGTCCGGATCTGCCTGGAAACGGGCTATATATAGCTCATCGGTATAAAACTGGCTTCCGCTGAGGCCGCTGATATGGATCCGCCCGTTCAGGCTGCCGGAATATTTACCGAAAAGGATTACCGGCCTTTCCGCGAAAATATCCGGGATGGCCGGCGGCTCCACATCGTAGGTGGCAAAGTTGTCGATTTCGACCTCGATGTTGGTGAGTACCGGGTATTCTATGTATTTGCGGAAGCGGTTAGCCGATGCCTCGGCTTCCTCCTGGTTCAGCAGCACGAAGGGTTCGCCCATCCCGACATGCGCGATCCCTTCTATGATGTAACGGTTGCAGGAAGAACCGATCCCGAAGGCGAAGAAATTGGCATTGCCCAGGTTCCTGCGGATCAGGTCGAAGGACTGTTTTTCGACGCTCACATACCCATCCGTGGCGATGATGAAGCTGCGGGCGAAATCTTCCGTTCCCGGCAGGGAAAGCGCCGTATTCAGGGCACTCAGCAACTCCGTGCCCCCTCCCCCGGTTTTATTGTTGATGGCCTGTATGGCCAGTTCGATGTTTGCGGGGGTGGCGGTAAGGGAGGTCGGGGAAAGGACGTAATTCCCGCCTGCAAAGAACACCAAGTTGAAGCGGTCCTCTGCCCGCAATCCCCCGACAAGGTCCGTTAGCAGGGCCTTGGAAACGTCCAGGGGGAATCCCCTCATGGAACCCGAAACGTCCATAATGAATACGTATTCCCTGGGAGGGACCATGTATTCCTGAGGGTTTTTCGGGGGCTGGAACATGGCCAGGAAGAAATTCTCCTCCTCTCCTTCGTAGGTAAGCAGCCCGGATTCGATCTGTGAACCGGACAGGCAGTACTTGACGACCACGTCCTTGTTCCCCTTGAGATTCTCCGATGCACAGGCCGTCTGGTTCGTCTTCCCGCTGAAGCGCATGTCCGGGTGAGAGGGACTGTACACATCTTTGATGGCCATGCCCGCATTGATACAGATGTCGAAATGGAAATCGTACAGGGGATCCTCCCCTTCGTGCTGGTAGGGGGTCTCGGTCCAGCTTTCCCCGTCCTGCGAGGGACTGACGTAACGCGGACCCACCACCGTCGGGTAGGCGAATTCGTATTCGCCTTCCACGGGTACCAGCAGTTCGGTGTACTGCATCTCAACCTCGATGCTGTCTCCCGGGAGAATATTGCCCACACTCATCTTGAACACATTGGGCCTTTCCTGTTCCAGCAGGCTGACGGTCTTGCCTTCCTCCTTTGCCTGTTCGTATATTTCCCGGGCTTCCTCTTTTTCCCGGATCTGGGCGATCAGGATCCGGTTCCCGACCGACATCTGCATGTAATGGACCGCAGCCCGGGTGGAGGCCGGAAAGACGTATATGGCCTCGAGGACGGAATCCCCCTCGTTGCAGTAGGTTTGCCTGACCGTAACATCGGCGATTACTCCGCTGATGTGAGCCTCTGCTGAGGTAGACTTCAGGGGCATCTGGTCGACGGTTGTATCCTTGCTCATGACAAAGAAATAGGGGGAAAGGGTCTTATCCTCGTCATCCTGGGCCCCGAGGGGGAGGGCATATAGGATGGTCCCGAGCAGCAGGCAGGTTATGTATACATTTTTCATCTTTATGGATTTAGAGGTTTTACATGGGTGTAAGCATCTGCGACCGGCATGCAATCGTAAGCCCGAAGGCGGGCATACGGAGCCGGTTGCAAACAGAAGATGAAAAAAAACCCCCGGGGGTTGCTTCCCGGCCGGGATTAAACATAAGAATGCCGGTTCAGCAGGGATCAGACCAGGTCAACGGCCTTTTCAGGCATCCAGTGCGAATCCATGCCTTCCCACTTGATGGTACAGCCGATGGGATTCGTCAGGGGGATGCTTATTTCACGGCCGGAAGTAAGCTCGTCAAGTACCCGTTCAAGGTCGTTCACGGTTATCGCGGAAGCGTTGCGGGGACTGTCGGTGCCGCGACCCGTGTAAACCAGTTCCCGGTCCCCGTTGAACACAAAGAAATGAGGCGTTCTCAGGGCACCGTAAGCCCTGGCAATGTCCTGGCTTTCGTCGTAAAGGTAAAGCCAGGGGAAGGAATACTGCTGCATCCGCTTTTTCATGTTGTCGAAACTGTCGGACGGGTAAGTGCGTGCTGAATTCGAATTGATCCCCACAAAGCGGACACCCTTACCGGCAAAACGTTCCGCCGTTTTGCGGGTCACTTCGTCGGAGCCGATCACATAGGGACAATGGTTGCAGGTGAAGAAAACGACCAGGCAGGGATTCTTGAAATCGGAGAGTTTATATGTTTTACCGTCGGTTGCAGGCAATTGGAAATCCGGTGCCTTTTCTCCGGGCTGAAGCGTGTAAGCCATGATGTTACGGTTTTAGTTTATCCGGGTGCGAATTTATTTAAAATTATTCTAAATAACACATTAAAACAAGAAATGTTTCAGGAAACACACCTTGCCATTGAAAATCGCGCAAGGAAAACCCTGTTCAGGAAGGCTCAAAGGATCCCGGTTTCCTTCAGGCAGGACCGCATTTTTCCCCAGGTCCTTTCGATGTTTTCGTCCAGGCCGACCGAGAAACGGGTAAGTCCGTCCGAAAGCCCCATTTGCCGCTGGATGTCCTCGGGCACCTCGGAAGATGTACTGTGGCCGGAACAGGAGAAAAGGGTCTTGAAATAGCCCAGGCTGACGGCCAGGTATCCAATGTCGTTGTTCTGCATGGCCTGCATGACCCGGTTGGAGGTCTTATGGTCTCCCAGGTCAACCGCCAGCATGCCCCCGAAACCGAATTCGGGATTCATGATCCGTTTCATCAGCTCATGCTGGGGATGGGTTTCGAGTCCCGGGTAAATCACCCTAAGCCCCTCCTCCTGCATGCGTTCCGCAATGAACCGGGCGTTCCGGCTGTGCTGTTTCATCCGGATGTGAAGGGTGTGAAGGTTCTTCAGGATACCCGAGGAGCGAAGGGGGTCCAGCACGGGACCCAGAAGCATGGCTGTTCCGTTGTTGACGTTCGAAAGCTCGTTGATGAAATCCAGGCTGCCGCAGATGGCTCCGGCCACGCAGTCGTTCTTGCCGTTGATGAACTTGGTCATGCTGTAGACGACGATATCGGCCCCCAGCACCCAGGGCGAGATGATCATCGGAGTGAAGGTGTTGTCCACCACCAGCTTGATCCCGTTCTTGCGTGACAGTTCGGTAAGCGTCGGGATATCCGAGACTTGCAGGAGGGGATTGGTCAGGGATTCCGTATAGATCAGGCGGGTATTCGGGCGGATGGCCTCCTCCACGCTCTTCAGGTCGGCAATGTTGACAAAACTGACCTCGATGTTGAATTTCGGCAGGTAATTCTTCAGGAACGCAAAGGTTCCACCGTACGTGGTTACGCTGGTCACGATATGGTCTCCCGAGTTGCACAATTGCAGGATGGTGCATGTAATGGCGGCCATCCCGGATGCGGTGATCCAGGCGGATCCGGTTTCTTCCAGGGCGGCCAGGGCATCGGCCAGGTATTTGTTGCTCGGGTTCCAGTGCCTGGAATAAAGGAAGCAACCCTGGGTTTGACCGTGAAAGGTCTCCTCCATGGTATCGGCTTCCAGGAAGGTATAGGTTGAAGAATCGGTTATGGAGGGATTGACACCACCGAATTCACCGAATTGCCGCAGGTCCTGTATCCTGCTGGCCGGGTCATTCTTTTTCATGATGGATGGGTTTTAGTTAGGTTTAATAATACTTATAAATTATCTTTATTTCAATTGAGTTGTATAGGTTTTATAACAGAAATTTGCGATTCCCTTCAACCATAATTGCATTTCTGGGATTCTTCTTTCTATGCATGTCGCCCGGAAGCGTTTCCCCTTTACCTTGCAGCATGCCGGCAACCCGCGTGGATTCCCTGTTATACCTGAAGGGCAGGGTCCTGGATTCGGTCGCACGCAGCCCCGTAGCATTCACCCATATCATCAATACCAGCAGGAATACCGCCACCATCTGTGACACGCTCGGTTATTTCTACCTGCGGGTGAGGATCAACGATTCCCTGCGGTTCACCGCCATCGGGTATGCTCCAACCGTGATTGTGGCCGGGGACAGCCTCCTGTCGCTGGAAAGGCTCCCGGATTTCTTCCTCGGGCCGGTAACCTATCCCATCCGGGGGGTGAGCATCAATCCCCTGGGATCTTACGAAAGCTTCAAGGGCAAAGTAGCCAGACTGGAACTGCCTCCGAGCAGGTACGAAATCCACCCGAGTATTCTGATGGAAATTGAACAGGGGATAGACACCCTGGATATGATCGCTTACCCGGCCATGAGTCCCATTACGGCACTTTATAACTGGCTCAGCAAGGAAGGACGGTCACGCAGGAAACTCAGCGGACTGATACGGCAGGAACGGTTTGAAGAGGAAATCGCATACAAATACAGTCCCCTGATCGTTTCCGGCATCACCGGTTATACGGGGTTCGAGCTCTATCGCTTCATGGATTTTTGTAGCTTTAGCAGGAAATTCCTGATGGAGGCGGACCTGTACCAGATCCAGGCTGTGGTACAGGAAAAACAGAAGATCTTTGAAGCGCTCGAAGAGGATAAGTAAGGCCTGGCCAATATGAAAACATATTTTTTATGGCAGAATCCATACCATCGTTCCAGGATGTGGCCGCCGCGCACGAACGGATCCGGCACCTTGTTCACAGGACACCGGTTCTGACTTCCTCCAGCCTCGACCGCATGTTCGGCGCATCGCTTTTTTTCAAATGCGAGAATTTTCAGAAGGTGGGCGCCTTCAAGTTCAGGGGTGCGAGCAATGCCGTCCTGTCCCTTTCGGAGGAAGAAAAACAAAAGGGTGTGGGAACCCATTCCTCCGGCAACCATGCAGCAGCACTTTGCCTGGCCGCGGGGATGCAGGGCATCAGGGCCTACATCGTGATGCCGCGCACCGCCCCGGACATCAAGAAAACCGCGGTTGAATCCTACGGAGGGATCATCAGCTTTTGCGAGCCGACCCTGGAGGCAAGGGAAAAAGGCATGGAAGAGGTGGTCGCCAGGACCGGCTGCACCTTCATTCCATCCTACAACCATTCCCACATCATCTGCGGACAGGGTACCGCCGCGAAGGAACTGATCGAGGATGCCGGTCGACTGGATATCGTTGCGGCTCCCATCGGGGGCGGGGGACTCATGAGCGGTACGGCCATCGCTGTCAAAGGCATGCTTCCAACGGCCAGGGCAATCGCCGTGGAACCCGCGGGTGCGGACGATGCATACCGTTCCTTCACCAGCGGGAAAATCGTTCCTTCGGTCAATCCCAGGACCATTGCCGATGGACTGCTGACCTCCCTGGGAGACCTTACCTTCCGGGTGGTACGCAAGCACGTGGACCAGATCGTAACGGTGTCGGAAGAATCCATCATCGCGGCCATGAGGCTGTTATGGGAAAGGATGAAGATCGTTGTTGAACCGTCCGGGGCAGTACCTCTGGCCGGTGTCCTGGAAGGTAAGATCGATGCGAAGGGGAAGCGGGTGGGACTCATCCTGTCGGGCGGGAACGTTGACCTGGCCAGGCTACCGTTTACCTGATCGACAGGACCCGAAATCCTGATGCGACCCACAAAACCGGTTGCCGGTTCCACGGAGCCGGTTACGAGTCTGCATGATCCTGATAATGTGCGTAGACCGGTTTCCCCGCTTACCGGATCTGCAGGTACGCCGTGACAGGGAAATGGTCGGAGAGCTTTTCCTTGCTGCGTGTAAAATGCATGGCCTCGAATTCTTCCCCGAAGAGGATGTAATCAATCCGGAAGGAAGGGAATTTGCCGTTGTAGGTGCGGCCCACCCCCCAGCCTGCTTCGGCAAAGGCATCCTGCAGTCCTTCCCCGATCCTGTGATAGGTATAGGACACGGGCGTGTCGTTGAAATCCCCGCAGACGATGACCGGGTACGGGCACTCTGCGATGTGCCGGGCGATCCGGTCGGCCTGCGCGGCCCGCTTGATGAAGGCATCCCTGAGGCGGAAGGATATGTCCCTGATTTCATCCATCTGCTGGTCGTCATACCTGAGCTTCAGGCTGTCGATCAGGCGGTAATGCTGGTTGTTCAGGCGGATGGATTGCAGGTGCATGTTGTAGATCCGAAGGGTATCATTTTCTACCAGTATGTCGGCAAAGCTGCAGATGCTCAGGCTGTTGTTCAGGTCCAGCCGGCCCCTGGAAACGATCGGATAAAAGCTGAAAATGGCGATTCCGTAACGATTGACCCGGTTGCGGATGGTATATTCGATGTGATGGTGGGGCGTGCGGTCAAGCGAACCGTACAATGCATCCGGGTCGAACGCTCCGCCTTCCCGGCTGTAAAATTCCTGGAGGCAGATGATTTCCGCGTCATCCCGCCGGAACATCCGGATCATTTCCTCCCTGGCCGAGGGATTCTCCGTCCACCGGTAAAGATCAAAGGCCCGCACGTTGAAGGACTGAACCTTCAGCTGCCGGTTGATAACACGGTCTTCCCGGCTGAGGTTTTCGTAATGAGCTTTCCGGAACAGCGCACCGGGGTGAAGGCTGCAGTACCTGGTAAAGGTGTTCCATCCCAGAAGGATGGCAAGCAGTGAAATGATGAATTCCTTTCGTTTTACCAGGATCCAGAAAAGCAGGAAAGCCAGGTTCAGCAGCAATATGTAAGGGTAAGCAAGTCCCAGGAAGGACGGGAACCATATTCGCTGGGGACTGATATGGGGGGAAAGGAATGAGATGACCAGGAGGATGGCCGATGCCAGATTGGCATATAAAATGATCCTGCGCAGTATTCTTTTCAATGCGGGTTCCTTGGCAGTGGATATGCCAATTTAGGAATTATTTCACCCCCGGTTCCAACTTTTTTATGAACGCCGCAGAAGCTTTGTTGAACGATTATTTTTTTTCGCTCTGGCGGAACAGGATCTCCTTCTCCCTGGCGGAAAGACTGCCGTAACCGGACTTGGCGATCTTGTCCAGGATGCGGTCTATCTCCTTTTGCTCATCAGCCTTGCGCTTGTTGTATTCCATGTCCGTTTCCGACCGCATGTGGGTCACCCGGATTTTGGGCCTGGGCCGGAACAGTGTGAAGAACTTCTCTAAAAGACGGTTGAGTCCCCGGGTCATGTCCTTTCCCTGTTTGTATCTTACCGTGTAAAGGTACCCGAAAAGGGCACCCCCGATGTGGGCGATCTTACCCCCGGCATTCTGTGAGAATTCGATCAGGGAGGAAAGGATCAGGAGTGCAATGGCAACATAGACGATCTTTACCCGGCCGATGAAAAGCAGTTGCCAGGTGTAATTGGGGACATACGCCGCAATGGCTATGGCCACAGCCATGATGGAAGCGGACGCTCCGAGGGCGATGGACTGGGAGAGGTCCCGACTGAAAACGGGGAACAGGTTGAAGGCAGCGACATACATAACGGCCCCTGCGAGTCCCCCGAAAAGATACACCCCCACCAGCTTCTTACCGTCGAAGTATTCGAGGAAGACCTTCCCGAACCAAAACAGCCAGAGCAGGTTGAACAGGATATGAATGAAGCCTTTGTGGGTGAACATGTAGGTGATCAGGGTCCACGGTTTCCGGACAAGTATATGCAGGTCCGCCGGCACGGCAAGCTGGGCCAGGAACCCGGAATATCCTGAGTGACGGTTTGAAAGGAAATAGGCCGCCTCGACCAGGTTCACCACGATAAAGACCGCAAGGTTGATGTAGATCAGCTTGGTGAGGGTCGATCCTTTCCGGAAGGAGTTTTTTATCTCGTCAATGATTGCCATCTCTGTGCAGGTTCGCCTTTGGTTCAGGCCGGCGCCGGGGGGTTAATAAAAATCCCTTCGGCCTGTGTTCCAGTATTTGACCAGGATAAACCCGAAGAGCATTCCCCCGAGGTGTGCAAAATGGGCGATGTTGCCCCCGGTCATGGTAACACCGTATACCAGCTCGATGATCCCCATCGCAATGACCATGTATTTTGCCTTGATCGGGAAGAAGGGGAAAAAGATCAGGACCAGCGGCATGTTCGGGAAGATCATGCCGAATGCCAGGAGTACGCCGTATACAGCCCCCGAGGCTCCGACCGTGGGTACGTTCACCCTGGTCTGGACAAACTTGTCCACGAAGTTGGAGGCTTCCTCCGCGTAGGACAGGTTGTTGGGATTTGCGACCCAGGCCCTCAGGAATTCTCCGAGCTGGGGCGAGGCGTTCCGTAAATGGTCCTTCAGGAACAGATCGAATAGTTCCGGCGAGGGCGTGTTCCGGAAAGCGGCTGCATCCCTGATCAGGGGGGCAAGTTCCAGGTGCATGACGAACATATGCAGGGCCGCCGCTCCCAGTCCCGTGAAAAAATAATAGAACAAAAAGCGCTTTCCTCCCCACACCTGCTCGAGAACGCGTCCGAACATCCACAGCATGAACATGTTCAGGAAAATATGTGTGATGTTCGCATGCATGAACATATGGGTCACGATCTGGTAGGGCCTGAAGTACTCGGACTTGAAGTAGTGGAGCCCGAGAAGGTTAATGAGATCCGCATTCAGCGCCCTTCCGATCACCGCACTTCCTATGAATACCAGGATGTTGATGATCAGTAGATTTAAAAGGACGGGGGGTATATTCGAAAATGGCCTTGACCTGAACGTGTTCATCTTACATACTCTAATTAAACATCTTCTCGATATCCTCCAGGGGCAGGATCCTGAAGACCGCTTCCCCATCCGGGGTTATGGCCGGTTCGGAACAGGCGAACAGGCGGTCCATGATGCTTCGCATCTCTTCCTGTTTCAACACCTTTCCGGTCCTTACCGAGCAGCTCCTTGCCATGGCTGTTGCAATCCTCTGCCCGGCCTCGGCTTTTATGTCCGACTCCTTTTCCTGGAAATCGCTTATGAACTGCTTTATCCATTCCTCGGGGTCGCCCATTTCAAGATCGGCAGGGATGCCCCTGATCTCGACGGAGTGCTTGCCGGTATCCCGGATATCGAAGCCCAAACTGCAAATATCGTTAAATAATTCCATTAAGAGGGCATGGTCGCCCGCTCCGAGTTGTATCCTGCTTGGAAAGAGTTCCTGCTGCGCAACCGGTTCCTTTTTACCGAGCCTCTCCAGGTACTGCTCGTAAAGGATCCGTTCGTGGGCCCGTTTCTGGTCTACCACCATCAGCCCTGACTTCACGGCCAGCAGGATGTATCGCCTCTTGAACTGCAGAAGGGCGGAGGGTTCCCCTAGACGGCCGGCGCCCTCCCGCAGGGCCTCGGTGATGGTTTTTTCTGCCGTTTCGAGGTCCCTGTACAGGTCCTCCCAGCGATCCGCCCCTTCCGGTATTGAGGAATCTCCTCCGGATGGTGCGGCCTTCCCGCCCGGCTCTTCCTCGAAGGGATTGTAATCCGGGTTGATGTTCTCCCTTGGTATGCTGACGGGGGTATCCGGCCTCAGTACGGGAATATCAATGTCGCCGTTGCGGTCGAAATCGAGCGAAGGCACAAGGCTGTGCTTGCCGAGGGCTTCCCGGGCGGAAGCATGGATGATGCGGTAAATGGATGTTTCATCTTCGAACTTGACTTCGGTTTTGGTCGGGTGGATGTTGATGTCGATGCTTTCCGTATCCGCCTCTAAATAGAGGAAATAGGACGGAACGGTTTCCGGGGGAAGCACCCGTTCGTAAGCCTCCATGACGGCCTTGTGGAAGTAGGGGTGCCTCATGTAACGGTTGTTCACGAAAAAGAACTGTTCTCCAAACGTCTTTTTCGCCGCCTCCGGTTTTCCGATATAGCCGTGGATGGTTACAATACTGGTTTCGCTGTGCACCGGAATGAGGACCTGATTCAGGTTCTTGCCGAAAACATTGATGATCCGCTGCTTGACTTGTGCGGGGGACAGGTTGTAGATTTCCTGGTTGTTGTGGGTCAGCGAGAAGCTGAGCCCGGGATGGGTCAGGACCACACGGTAGAACTCGCCTACGATGTGCCGGAATTCCGTGCTGTTGGCCTTCAGGAATTTGCGCCGGGCCGGCACATTGTAGAAAATGTTCTTGACCTGGAAATTGCTGCCTGTGGGACAGGAAACGGGTTCCTGTCCACCGGCCTCGGAACCGTAAATGCGGATCACCGTGCCCAGTTCGTCTTCCTTGCGCCGCGTTTTCAGTTCGACCTCCGCAACGGCGGCGATGGAAGCCAGCGCCTCACCCCTGAATCCCAGGGTCCGGATGGCAAAGAGATCGTCGGCATTTTCGATCTTCGATGTGGCATGCCGCTCAAAGGCCATGGCGGCATCCGCGGGTGACATGCCGCAGCCGTCGTCCACAACCTGGATCAGGGTGCGGCCGGCATCCTTTATGATTACCCGGACGTTGCTCGCCCCGGAATCGATGGCATTCTCCATCAGCTCCTTGACAACGGATGCGGGTCGCTGAATGACTTCACCGGCGGCTATCTGGTTGGCAACGGAATCCGGTAACCGTTTGATGATATCAGGCATCCCCTCAGGCGAAAAAAAGAAAGTATGAAACGAACAGCAGGAAGATGATGACGATGATAAGGCGTGTGGTGGAATAACGCTGGGCTTTCTTTCTTTTACCGTAATAGTGTGAAAACGAACCTTTCCGTATGGTAGGGATGTGTTCTTTCCCGTTTTTTATCCCGTATTCCTGCTCGATCTGCCTGATTCTCTCTTCCAGCCGCTCCTTGCGTTCGTCGTAATAAATGGGCTCGTAATGAAACCGCTTGTGCTGGGGTATTTTAAAGAATCTGGGTATTCCCATGTCGGAAGATTTTATGCAAAGGTATCCAATATATTTAATTCGCGTGCTTAGCTGGGAATAAAACGCAAAACCCGGCGTTTTGTTGGACCGTCCCGTATTGGAATTTACCATCTTTAGGATTATCTTACTGCCTTGTTGGTTTGAAAGCGGGTGGAAGGATTCCCGGTTTCGAGATACAAACGGCGCCGGGGAATACTTATGAATCCCTAAAACCTGTGCTATGGAAATCACCAGAACCTTTGATCTTCTAGAAAGATACCGGGAGCATTTTATGCGCGACGATGCCCTGGCCGTAAAACGCGAAGGCCGCTGGGTCAAATACAGCACCGATGAGTACATCCGCCATTCATACCTTGCCGGCTACGGGCTGCTTGCACTCGGGATGCAGAAGGGGGACAAGATCATCACGGTTACCCCGAACCGGCCGGAATGGAATTTCCTGGATATGGGAATGGCCATGGCCGGGATCTTGCATGTGCCCGTATTTCCATCTCTGAATGCTTCCGAATACCGCTATATCCTGGAACATTCAGACGCGGGAATGGTCATCGTATCGGATCGGAAGCTGTACGAGAAAATTGCGCCGCTTGCAGCTTCCCTGCCGGCCATTCAGAAGATCTATACGCTGGATCCGATAGAAGGCGCCGAAAGCTGGGAAGAGATCCTGAGGGCCGGTAAGGAGCATGAGCAAACATACCGGGAGGTGCTGGAAAATACCATGCAGGAAATTTCTCCCGGGGACTGCGCGACGCTGATCTATACCTCGGGGACCACCGGAACAAGCAAAGGCGTCATGCTTTCACACCGGAACCTGGTGCATAACTTCAAGGCCGCGGCAGAGATCTTTCGCCTGGGACCGGAACATAAATACCTGAGCATCCTGCCTCTTTGCCATGTGGGGGGGCGCATGGGAAATTACCAGACCCAGTATTCCGGAAGCAGCATCTACTATGCTGAAAGCATGGCAGCCATTGCATCCAACATGAAGGAGATCCGGCCCGACGGATTTGACACCGTTCCCAGGATTCTGGAAAAAGTGTTCGATAACGTCATCGCCCGGGGTAAAAAACTGCACGGCATGAAAAGGGCTATTTTCTTCTGGGCCGTGAAAACCGGGCTTAAATATAAGCCCCCGGGGGAAAGCAGTTGGTTTTACCGGCGCAAGCTTGCCCTCGCCGACAGGTTGATCTTTACCAAATGGAGGGAAGCACTCGGGGGAAGGGTTAAACTGGCGGGTTGTGGTGGAGCCAGCCTACAGCCCCGCCTGGAAAGGATCTTCTGGGCAGCCGGCATCAAGGTCATCAATATGTACGGGCTGACGGAAACCTCCCCCGTGATTACCATCAACCGCCGGGAGAAACCGCTGCTGAAACTGGGCACGGTGGGCGCATTGATCGACGGCGTGGAAGTAAAAATCGCCGAAGACGGAGAAATTCTCTGCCGCGGGGATAATGTGATGCTGGGGTATTACAGGGACCCGGAATTGACCGCTTCCGTGCTGGATGCCGAAGGCTGGTTCCATACCGGTGACATCGGTGAATGGGAGCAGGGAATGTTCCTGCGGATTACGGACCGTAAAAAGGAGATTTTCAAACTTTCGAACGGCAAATTCGTTGCCCCCCAGGTGATCGAGAATGTTTTCAAGGAATCCATTTATATCGAGCAGGTCATGGTGGTGGGAGAGCACGAGAAATTCGCCTCTGCCCTGATCTCACCCAATTTCGCATATATCAGCGAATGGCTTGAAACCTTAACCAGGTCCGCCCCCCAAAAGGATGCACTGATCGAGGATCCCGAAGTACTCCGGGTGATCGGGGAGGAGGTCCGGCGTTTGAATGAAAATATCAGGGAACCGGAGCGCATCCTCCGGTTCAAGCTCGTGGCGGACGAATGGTCGCCGGCAACCGGGGAACTGTCCCCCACCCTCAAGCTCCGAAGAAAATTCATTGCCGAAAAATACCGTACCCAGATCGAACAGATTTATTCGCTGAAATCCGTATGAAAACGGGTAAAACCATGAAGATCGAACCCGTTTGCGACCGGCGGAGCCGGAAGGATTTCCTGGATGTTGCTAGGTTCATTTACCGGGAAGACGAAACCTGGGTCTGCCCCCTTGACCGTGAGATCAACGCCATATTCGATCCCGGTGAAAACATCTATTTCAGGCATGGCGAGGCTGTACGGTGGATACTGAGGAATGGGCAGGGGAAGGCAATCGGGAGAATTGCTGCCTTTATCAACAGGAAAGCCAATGAGATGCTGGACCGCTCCGCCGGGGGGATCGGGTTCTTTGAATGCACAAACGATCATGAAGCCGCGCGTCTCCTGTTCGATGCGGGAAAGGAATGGCTGAAGGAGCGCGGCATGGAAGCCATGGACGGTCCGGTCAATTTCGGTGAAACCGACAAGTACTGGGGATTGCTGATCGACGGGTTCACCCATCCCTCATACGAGATCGCCTACAATCCCCCGTACTACCGTGAACTGTTCGAGCATTACGGCTTCCGGACCTATTACAGGCAGGAAGGATTCCATCTGAACGTGCGCAAGCCCCTTCCGGAAAGGCTGGGCCGGATCGCTGAATGGGTCGCCGGGAAATCCGGGTATGAATTCCGCCATTTCCGGTGGAAGGATCAGCACGAAATGGTCCGGGACTTCGCGGAGGTCTTCAACATTACCTGGCCTACATTCAAACCCGATTTTACCCCCCTGAAACCGGAATACATCCACAAAACCCTTAAAAAAGCCCGGGCCATCATCGAGGAGGAATTCATCTGGATCGCCTATCACAAAGGCATGCCCATAGCCATCTACCTGATGTATCCGGATGTGAACCAAATACTTAAACACCTGAACGGCAAACTGCACCTGCTGAACAAGCTCAGGTTCCTCTACCTGAAACACGGAAATACCATGACCCGTGCCAGGGGTGTCCTGATGGGGGTCATCCCCGAATACCAGGGCAGGGGTATTGAGGCGGCCATCATCCTGAAGCTGGCCGAAGTGTTCCGCAGCAAGCCGCATTACCGGGAAATCGAGTTTTCCTGGGTAGGGGACTTCAACCCGAAGATGCGGAAAGTCTTCCTGAATGTGGGGAGCGTTTCGGCAAAGCATTACATAACCTACCGGTATCTTTTTAACCGGGAGGCCGAATTCAGGCGGTACCCGATCCCGGACACCGGAGAGCGGGATGACGAATGAAACAGGAAACCAAATTCAGGCGGTACCCGATCCCGGACACCGGAGAGCGGGATGACGAATGAAACAGGAAACCGAATTCAGGCGGTACCCGATCCCGGACGCATGCGGGCGGCATCGCGGACAAACCGTGGAGCGTTACACTTTGAATCCTATGGGAGCCACGTAATACATGACGATCCCGGCCAGGAGTCCCACAGTGCACAACCCTATGGCATAAATCACCAGGTCTTCCGAGATCCCGATCATGATGGCCGGCACGATCACCCCGACCAGGCACAGGGTAATGGAATAATTTACGCTGTAACGGTTTATCTTCGGGTAGATCCACATCACCACGATAAGAAATCCCAGCGACATGGTCAGGGAAACGAAGAAAAAGGTCGTATCTATGATGTCCTTCAGGACCAGGGCCATGGTGATGCCCAGGACCATCAGCACGATCAGGCTGAGGCGCATGTTCCTGCGAAGGTTTTTCTTGCTGCTGAGTCCTGTCTTTTCAAGGAAATCCTGTGTCACCGATGCCGCGGTAGTAAACATGTAGGTGTCGGCAGAGGAGGAAACCGAGGAGTATATGATGACCACGCTCAGCCCGGCCAGCCCGACCGGCAGCAGCCTGCTGAATCCGACGATAAGGGAAGTCTCGGCACTGATACCGGGAATGTCCGCACGGATCACCAGCCCGATCAGCAGGAGGATGAAACCGATGATGAAATAAAACAGTGAGGACAGGAACAGGCTTCGCTTAAAATGGGTTTGATCCTTGATGGCATACACCCTCTGCCAGAGTTCCGGGGAGGCCATGGGAATAAAGAAACCGGCAAGAAAGAAACTCACGAGCTGCATCGGGGGGATTTTGAAAAGGTCCATGAAGATAAGCTTGGGTTTGGTATGTGTGGTCAGCAGGAGGTACATCATCAGGATGAACAGCAGGAAGATCCCGATCGTCTGGATGATGTCCGTCTTGACAACGGCATCAAAGCCACCGGCCAGAAGGTAGAGCAGGATGATTACACCCACGATGATTACGGAGAAATTATAGCTGATGGGGGTGTATTCCGAAACCAGTTTCGCCCCGGCTATGAAATTCAAAACGACCCAGCCGAACATAATGATTATGGTGATCAGGGTGGCCAGGTAGCCGGCAAAGCGGCCCTTGAAGAAAAAGAAAAAATCCGGCAGGGTGTAGAAACGTTCCTTGTCCGCTATTTTCTTGACTTTCTTCCCGAAAAAGTAGAACACGAACAGCCCGAACACCGAACCGATGAAATACCAGTAAGCGCCCAGCCCGTATAAATAAACCAGTGCGGTGTAAGTAAGCAGGATGGCGGCGCCGATCCGGCTGGAAAAGATGGTGGTAGTGGCCTGAAGGGATTTCAGCTGGCGGCCGGAAATCAGGAATTCTTCCTTTTGCTGGCCCTTCCCGGTCCAATACCCGACGATCAGGACCACTACGAAATAAAGTGCAATGATCAGGTAATCAGTGAGTATCAGCATAGTAATTTGCTTTGGTAAATACTGGAACCGGATGTAATATAAATAAAAATCAATTAACGGTCTTATAGTGAACGGGCCTGGCTGTAAAGGTGGGTACCAGTCCCCCGCCCGCGCTCACATTGATCACCGGGTGGTCGGATATCCGGGTGATGGTGCCGCTGTATTTGCCCAGGAGGGAGAAGGGATTGATGTTGACAAATTTATCCTTCAGCTTGAAGGGAGGACCGGTCTCGGGGTATGTGTCCCTGGGTATATCTACGTATTCCTGGACCACCCAGGATTCTTCGCCGATGTTTGCATGCAGGATCTTCTCCCAGGTTCCCGGATCCGTATCCCGGCCTATGTGCACGTTCTTCCCGCCGTACAGGTTGGCTGGCTTCAGGACCAGGTTGTCCCGGTTCTCCAGCACAAAGGGCTTCAGTTTTACCATGTGTCCCCGGTACCGCACTTCCCGGTCCGCCAGTATCTGGGTCCACGGTATGGTCTCCCGGATGAGCCTCAACTCCTTCCCCGTGAAGATTCCCTGGAACCGTGGATCGATGATCAGGGCCAGGACTTTTTTATTGCCGACGATGTACGACCGGAATGAATTGCAGCAACAGACCAGCCCGTCCCGGATGCTCCTTATGAATGCGTCCACCTCCTTTCTCTTCTCCAGGAGCTCCCGTGTGATCACCCTTCGGTAGACCAGGTCCACTGCCCGGTCACCCACCATGGCCTTTCCGTCTTCGATCCGGAAATCCTGCGGGCTGGCAATGATGGTTTCGTAACCTTCCCCCCTGAAATGCTTCTCGTGGAGCCGGAATTCCGAATAGGTCGAAACATCCTTCCAGTCCACGATGACGATCCGCGGTTTTAAAGGATGACCGGCCGTACGGGAACGGAATTGACGGTAACATTCCAGCAGGGAGCCCAGCAGGAGCTCCTGCCTCCTCAAGGACCTGATTTTCCAGGCCCTCAGGAAGGGGAATCCCTGGAAAATCTCATGGAACCCCTCCTCCAAAACATCCGAATAGGCAATTCCGGCGGGCGAGTCGCAGTTGAACTCAAGGAACTTGATGGAATATTCATTCTGGAAAGCGTCAAGCCTTGAAATGACCAGCGGTATTTTATATCCCGGCTCTATGAAGAAAAGCTCGTTTTCCAGCTCCGAGAATTTCATGAGGCGCCTCACTCCCTCGTTCATCAGATAGAAGCGAACGAACTTGTCCAGTATCCGGCTCATGGTTTCCACGGTCTGCGCCAGCTTCCGGGTCTGCCGTGGCGAGATGAAGTTGGGTTTTAACAGGGTGGGCATCGCCACTTCCCGGAAGGTGCATCCGCGATGGACAAGGTAATGCCTTAGCCTTTCAAGCTGCGTGGCAGCAGCCTCCGGAGATTTCTCCAGGTGATCCAGGTAGGACCGGTTCAGTGTTCGGATCGCTTCGAGCATAACCAAAAATAAGCTAAAATATTGAACCACAAAGTTTTTTTACAGATCCTTTGTCCCGGGACTCCCATGATCCCGAACCCATTTCTTATATTTGTTTCAAAGAGGCCGATCCGTTTTGAAAAAAATCCGGGCCATCCTGTTCCTCCTTGCCCTGGCCTGCACCTCGGGTGCCCAGGAATTCACCGTGATCACGGGAAGAATCACCGATTCCATCACCGGGGAGCCCCTGATCGGCGCCACCGTGATCACCGGGGAGAAAAGCGGGACGATCTCGGATGCCGGCGGAAGGTACTGGGTACCAACCGCCCAAAAGCAGATCAGCATTACCTTCCGGTACATCGGTTACAGCCCGCTGACCAGGCACCTGCAGGTACCCGTGCAGGATACCCTGTTCATGAATATCCGGCTTTCCCGATCCGTATTGGCCCTGGACGAGATTGTGATCAGCGCCGGTAGATACGAGCAGAGACTCTCGGATGTCATGGTATCGGTCGACATCATAAAGCCCGAAAGAATCGCCAATACCGGCACCATATCTCTGGAGACCATCATACGCCAGACACCCGGGGTGGAGATTCTCGGGGGACAACCCTCCATTCGCGGGGGCAGCGGTTACAGTTACGGTGCGGGCAGCAGGGTCATGGTCCTCACGGACGATCTCCCGATCCTTTCCGGGGATGTGGGGGATGTGAAATGGGATTACCTTCCGGTCGAAAACATCGAACAGGTGGAGATCATCAAGGGCGCTTCATCCGTTCTTTACGGCTCTTCAGCCCTGAACGGGATATTCAACATACGCACGGGCTATCCGACGAATGAGCCGCGGACCCGCATGAGCCTTTATTCAGGCATCTACATGAACCCGGCAAGGGAAGAACTGGTCTGGTGGGAGAAAAGGCCTCTTTATGCAGGGTTCGATTTTTCACACCGCAGGAAGATAAGGAACCTGGACCTGGTGGCCGGAGGCAGCCTGTTCAGGGATCCCGGTTACCGCGAGGATGAATACCTGCGAAGGGCCAGGGTGAATGTGGGACTGAAACAGAGGAGTGCCGGGGCCCGGGGAATAACCTACGGCCTGAACATAAACGGCATGATCACCGACAAATCGGATTTCCTGCTCTGGCGCGATTCGAGATCGGGTGCATGGAGGCAAAATCCCCTCTCCGTTTCCGCCCTCAGGGGAAACCGGTTCAACCTGGATCCCTTTATCGAATTCCGGGACAAATCCGCCGGCCGGCACAGCCTGAAAAGCCGGTTTTTCCACATCCAGAATGACTTTGCCGATGCCCCGGACAAGAACAATAGTGCCAACATGGTTTATGGGGAATACAGGTATCATAAATCCTTCACCGGGAGGATGGAGGTATCAGCGGGATTATCAGGCACGTGGACGCAATCCGAAGCCGCACTGTACGGGAATCATAGCAGCATGAACCAGGCCCTTTTCGGACAGTTCGATGCAAAGGTCCTTTCCCCGCTGAGGGCCTCGCTCGGGATACGCTTCGAGAGGTATGTTATGGACGGCGAGGCGGAATATTCCTCTCCGGTGTTCAGGGCGGGACTGAATTACCGGGCGGCTGAATACAGCTACGTTCGCGCCTCCTTCGGACAGGGCTACAGATTCCCTTCCATCGCTGAAAAATACACGGCAACCAACGTGGGTTCCCTGCAGATCTTTCCCAATCCCGAACTGGTTTCCGAAACGGGCTGGAACGCCGAGCTGGGGTTTAAACAGGGACTCCGGCTTGGTGACTGGCAGGGTTACCTGGACCTGGCGGCCTTCTGGACCCAGTACAGCCATATGATCGAATTCGTATTCGATATCTATGCGGCCGACAGCCTGCCGCCGGGCATCGACGACTATGGCTTCATGGCCCGGAATATAGGCGATGCCAGGATTCTTGGGGCAGAACTCACCCTGTACGGGAACGGTAAGATCGGAAACCTTCCTTTCTCACTGATGGCCGGGTACACCTGCCTGAGCCCGGTCGACCTGAATGCGGCCGATACCATCCATGGAGGCTACCAGACGCTCAAATACCGGTACCGCCACAGCCTGAAATCGGACGCGGAATTGAAATACAAACGATTTGCCCTGGGATTTACCTTCGAATACCGAAGCCGCATGGACCGCATCGACGAAGTATTTACCGACCCCCTGTTCGGCAACATCATCTTGCCCGGATTCCCGGATTACTGGGATCAGAATAACCGGGGTTATGCCGTTCTGGATGCAAGGGTGTTGTGTAACATCACGGCATTTTTGAATGTGGGACTGGCGGTTAAAAATCTTCTCAACGAAGAATATTTGGGCCGGCCGGGAGACATTCAACCCTCCAGAAATATTACCCTGCGCATGACAGCTGATTTTTAACCGCAGGATCGCTGTGCCTTCCGCAATCGCTGCGAAGGTTTAATCCACAGTGTTCCGGATCTTCAGTGAACTCAAAAGTACTTGGCAGAAATCTAGAAATTAAGTAAATTCAAAGTTTCACCACCCCTTTTAAAATTTTATTAGATCATGACACAACTTAAACAGAAACTCGCTGAGAAAATCGAGCAGGAACGTCCAAGAATACGCAAATTGGTCAAGGAGAATTGCGATGCTGTGATCGACACAACAACGGTAGCGAAAATCTTTGGCGGAATGCGTAGTTTGAAATGTCTTGTTACCGATATCTCATATCTCGATCCGGAGGAGGGGATTAGATATCGTGGCTATACACTCCCGGAAGTATTTGAGAAGCTTCCCAAGCCAAAAGGAGCAGAAATGCCTTACGTCGAAGGTCTTTTCTATCTTTTGCTTACCGGGGAAATTCCAACGGAAAATGAGATATCCGAGCTCATCGATGAATTCCGGAAACGCAGCAATGTGCCAGAGTACGTATTTGAAGTGATCGATCATGCTCCCTCCCTCAGCCATCCCATGACCATCCTGTCCATGGCAATACTCAGCCTGCACCGGGAATCTGCGTTCGATGTGAAATACCACGACGGGGTCAATAAAATGGAATACTGGGATTCCACCTATGAAGATGCCCTTAACCTGCTGGCCAAATTGCCTGAAATTGCTGCCTATATATACAGGAAGCTTTATAAGGAAGGGAAACGGATCCAGAAGAATCCCGATTTGGGTTTCGGCGGTAACTTCGCCCATATGATGGGGATCCCTCAACCTTACGACGAAGTTTCCAGAATGTATTTCATTCTCCATGCAGATCACGAAAGCGGGAACGTGAGCGCCCATACAGGGCACCTGGTGGCCAGCGCACTCTCGGACATCTACCTGGCGATTTCCGCCATGGTGAACGGGCTGGCAGGACCGCTCCACGGCCTTGCCAACCAGGAAGTGCTTCACTGGATCATGTCCCTGCACGATAAAATGAACGGCAAGCTTCCCACCGAGGAAGAGATGAAACAATTCGTGTGGGATACCCTGAACTCGGGACAGGTGATCCCGGGTTACGGACATGCGGTGCTGCGGAAAACCGATCCCAGATACATGATGCAGAGGGAATTCTCCCTGAAATACCTGAAAGACGATATGCTTTTCAAGTTCGTCGACATGCTGTACAAGGTGGTCCCGCCTATCCTGACGGAGCAGGGCAAGGCCAAGAATCCCTGGCCTAACGTAGACGCGCATTCGGGCGTCATCCAGATGTACTACGGGGTAACCGAGCATGACTTCTATACCGTGATGTTCGCTGTGGGAAGGGCCCTGGGTGTATGTGCCAACATCATCTGGGACCGGGCCCTGCTCTACCCCATCGAAAGGCCGAAATCCCTGACTTCTTCCATGATCGAAGATATGGTCAAAAAGAAGTAGTAAGGAACCCGGGACAATCCGGGCTCTTTTTCTTGAAATCCCCTGCCAGCCCCGGCCTGCAGGCCGGTTTCTACGGACTTACCTGGAAACGGCAACTGCCGTACAGAAAAGTCCCGTTTTCGCTCACACCGCGGATGAGCACCAGGTACCATCCCGGTTTGTCCGGGGCCCGGAAATCCCGGATCATGGACTGCTCCGGCTCAATGGCTACGGAAGGTTCCCAGTACAGGCAGTTCCGGTAATCCAGCCCTGTGATTTCACCGGTGTGGTCCCCGGCATCTGTCTCCTGCAAGCCCTCGTACCTGAAGAATATGGAATGCTCGGGCAGGTCTATGCCGCCCATATCTCCGTTGTTTGACACAATGCTGACAAGACCGCCGTAGGAAGTGTTCCCGATTACATACAGGTCATTGATTACCTCGATGCTCCGGATCCTTTCGGGCGAAAGGGCGAGCAATTTTTCTATGTCGTAGACCGGGACCTGATCGATGAGGATCAGGGGGTCGAACCGGGCCATGATCTCCCTGGTCATTTCATTGCCCGAGAAGCTCAGGTATGATTTCCGGTTGCGGGTTTTTGGCATAACCTCGGGCACCAGCTCGATAAAAACTTCCTTAAGATTGGGCAATTCAATGAATTCGTCTATCCATAACTTTCTGGTAGGTATACCGAGCAGGGAATGGACTCCCGTGAGTGTTTCATCCGTCGTATCAGGTGAACCGGAGGAAGGTGCGTAGGCTTTCTCAAGCTGCATGTTCAGGGCGATCTCTTCGGCTGTTTGACGTTCGGGCCCATTAAGGCTGAAGGCTTGGAAAGGGAACTTCGGCTGGGGGGATGAAAAATCGTTGTCGATGCGAATTTCCAGGTCCGCCTGGTCCGGGTGCCTGGCTGCAATGAACATATCCCGGTATCCTGTCATGGAGTTAAGGCCAAAGCAAAATGTACCGTCCGGGTTGGTCCGGTAGGACAATAAACTTGGGTTGCTGCCGAAAACGGATAACTCAACCCTGGCGTTCTGAAGTGCCCCGGCCGTATCCACGGTCAGTATCCTGCCGCTTAGGGAAAGTCCCTGGATCTCAGGCAGATAGCCGGGACCGGGTCCGTTCCAGGATTCGTTTGCCGAAGGCGAAAGATCATGCAGCAGAACCGTATCCATTGCCCCGGCCCTGGCCGCTGATATGCTGATATGCCCGCTGGCAGCCCTGTATACGCCGGGATACCTTATGTTCAGCCGGACCTCCTCACCCGGACGGTATACCGGTTTGCCGGTAAGGCATTCCAGATCGTGAACAGGGACATCCTTCAAACCGGTCCCGGCCCTGGAGCGGATGGTATCCCCGCCGGTGCGGTTCCCGTTGGGGGAGCTGAGTTTGTCCAGTTGAGCAGAGAATGGATTGACGATTCTCAGGGGTGCAAAAGCGTATTGTGTGGGATTGAAGTTGCGCATCCATTTTGTGTAGGCACAGAGGTAGTAGTGTCCGGTGAGAATGTCTTCGGGAATGGCCAGGGAGGCCGAACAACCGTAGCAATCCGCCGCAAACTTCCCCCGGGCGACGGAACTGCCGTCAGGCCTCAGGAGGTGAACGTAGACCACCTTGCTCCAGCAGGCCTCCCTCAGGGGCGCGGAACTGGTATTAAAGGCCGTGAAATAGATCTTCTCGCCCACCGAGTACATCCGCCGGTCGGTCAGAAGGACATAGCTTTCGTTATAGGAATCCGGCAGGGATGAGAACGGAATCACAGCCGGGAAACCGTAGGACGGAGGAAGGGCGGATCCCGCCACAGCGATCAGTGTGGCCAGCAGGAAGGTGTATGCCTTTTTGCAGTTCATGTTCGATCAATCTTCCCAGAATGGTGGACGTTCAAGGGTGCCGCCGCGCAACCTGCAATCAAAGCAATGCTGTTCTGCATAATCAACCAGGGTATCCATAGTGCGGACCAGATAAATGGGGTACAATTCAGGCCGGATCTCGGATAGAAATTCGTTCAGCTCCTCCGCTGTGAATTCATAACGGGCGCAGTCGGGGTGCCAGGTCCGGATGTTTGGCCAGATGAAAATCCTTTTTTCCGATATCCCCGTGGCAAAGAACAGTCCCAGGACCGTCTCTTCGGGATGGTCAACCGACGAGATGTTCCCCTGTATCATGGCCGGCTGGGTCGCATACAATTCGGCCGTTTCCTGTGTCTGCCCGGCAAGATTGCTCCAGAATTCATAGGCCTTGTCACTCAGGGAATACTGCCTGGCCAGCAGGCTGTACCTCCAATACAGCTTGTCCGTCTGGTCGGACACGAAGTTCAGCGGGATCCTGCGTATATGGTCTCCCGAAATGTTGCGGGTCGAATAGGTATAGATCTCCGGGATATTGAGGGTCTTGTAGCAGGTCAGGAGCGAATCGCTGGGTTCTGTATCCTTGTTGATGATGATGCCGGCCCTCGGGGGATCGGCACCCGGGATCCAATCGTACCGGTCCATGATCCAGTAATGCGAAAGGTAACGCCAGGTCTCTTCCAGCTCCCAGAGAAAATTCTTTGCGAAGTCTCCGGTGGCATCCGTGGAAATGTAAAACTGAACGCCGAAGTGGGAGATGTTGGGATTGCTGGTCTCCATTTCCTTGACCTCCCAGGGGATATCTTCCACCGGGGGACAGGGCAGCAGTTTTTCGACACTGGACACATAAGCCTCCCCGCCTCGAGTGGTCACCGTCAGTTTGTATTCCGAGCCCGGGACCAGGTCTGCCGCATCCATCCAGCATCGGTACAAGCCTTCCTGGATCTCCCCAAACTCATAAAGCTTTCCCTTGCTGTCCTCCACCTGTACCCTGCAGAAACGAACCGGCTGGACTCCTCCCATGCTGTGGATGGGGGAGGTGCGGGATACCTCAACGTACTGAAAGCCTTCCTGGCTGGTGATCCTGCCGTTGATCACCATGATATCCTCGGTTTCATTGATGTCCGGGGTAAAGGGATCGATGCAACCGGAAAGAATCAGGATCATCGCGATGATGCGATACAGGATCCCCCGGCTCCGCTGCGTTCCTCGAACCGGTGTTCCCGGTGCTCTTTTCATTTCCGTTTTTACTCCCATGTTAATCGCTGGCATAATTGCCGAATTTGAAATTCCAGGACAGGGTGACTATGGGCTGGCCGAAGATGGAAAGCTTGTATCCGTTGATTTTATTTCCTTCTGCCCTGAAGAAAACCGAATATGCATTCCTCCGCCCGGCCAGGTTGTATATGTTCAGCATCCAGTAAGAGTGGGCCAACTTCCGGGCCTTCAGGTTGCCTTCTATGTTTATGGATAAATCGATCCGGAAGTAATCCGGGATCCGGTATGCATTCCGGTCGGAATAATAAATGTAATTCTTCCGGTCTATCTCGAATACCGCAATGGGATAGGTAACCGGTCTCCCGGTATGGTAGACCACGTTTGAGGAGAAACTGACCCTGCGGTTGACCCGGTAATTCAGGACCGTGTTCACGCTGTACGGAATGTCGTAATTGGCGGGATATACCAGCCCCTTGTTGATTTGTTCCCAGGGATGCTGCCCGTTGACAAGCAGGAGGGATCTTGACCAGGCAAAGGACATCCAGCCGGTCAGTTTCCCTGCCTCTTTCTTCAGCATCAATTCCACACCGTAGGCCTCCTGCTTGCCCTGCAGGACTTCCGTCTCGATGTTCGGGGCGGTTAAAAAATCCGCACCGTCCCTGTATTCCGTAATGTTCCGGATCTTCTTGTAGTACACCTCGGTTGAAAATTGTATGGTCCGCTGCATTAGATCCTGGTAGAATCCCAGGGAAAGCTGGTCCGCCACGGCAGGCCGGATATGGTAGTCGCACAGCTTCCACTGGTCGGTGGGCGAAATGGCGAAGGTATTGCTGAGCATGTAAAGGTACTGCCGTGTATTATTGTAGGAAAATTTCAGGGAATTGTTCTCCCAAAGCAGGTGTGTGGCGGAAACGCGGAATTCGGGACCGGAATAAAAGCGTACGATATCTCCCGGTCCGAAATCAAGCTGGCCGGTAACGTACTCCGGACTTATGGGGTTGTCCGGGGTATACTCGTTGATGGTCTGGGGACCCAGGTAAAAATAGAAGCTGTAACGCAGTCCCCCCTGAACGGTGAATTTGTCTGTGATCGGAACCTGGTCGGAGATGTAAGCGGCTGCTTCCACGCCTCTTTCCCTGCCCAGGTAAAGATATTCACGGTCCGACTCAGCTCCCAGCGGCTGAATTTCACCACGGTCCAGATCATACAGAACGGCGCCTCCCCCAAAACTGATGTTGTGACGGTAACCCGGAAGCCAGGTGAAATCGGTTTTCAGCTCGTAATGTTCGATCTCGTATTCGTGCCGGTAAGCTTCGAGGGGCAGGGTCATGTCCTCCTGGCTGAAGCGGTACCTCGAAAAGGCGAAGGAGGATTCGGAATTCAGGATGGAGGAATACTGGTGCCACCAGCCAAGGGAAGCCCCGGCGTTCGAATACTCGTAATGGTTTGTTGAGGCCAGGGAGAAACGGTCATAGCTGTAATAACCGAAGGCCTTGATGAGGTTCCGGTCGTTGTGCTTGTGGTTGATCCCTCCGGCAAAGTCGCAAAAAAAGGCATTGCTGTTTCGGATATCCGGGTCTTCCATCCTCCGCAGGATCCAGTCGGAATAGGTCGAGCGGGCGCTCATTACCAGGGAGGTCCTTTCCTTGATCAGGGGTCCCTCGACGGCTACGCGTGCGGTTACGGGACTTAAACCGCCCCGTGCCGTGTAAAACTTGTTGTTTCCCTGCCGCGTGGAAATGTCGATCACGGAGGCCAGCTTTCCGCCGTACCTGACCGGGAGGTTGCTTTTGTAAAAGGAAAAGTCCCGTATGATGTCCGGATTGAACGCAGAGAAAAATCCGAACAGGTGGGAGGTGTTGTATACGGGAACACGGTTGATGATGAACATGTTCTGGTCGGCTGCACTGCCTCGGACATAAATACCGGCGGATCCTTCCCCGGTATTCTGGACCCCCGGCAGCATGTTGACCACCTTCAGCACATCCTTTTCGCCCATGATCACGGGGATTTCCTTGATGTTCTTGATATTGATCTGTGCGAATCCCATCTGCACACCCCTGACGTAGTCGTAATCCCCGGCCCTGACCGTAATCTCATCTATGGGGTAAAGCTTCTTCGCCATGTCGAGATCCAGTTTCCCTCCCGAATAGACCACCAGGTTGCAGACAATTTCCTCCATACCCAGGCAGTTGAACCGGGCCGTGTAGGTTCCGGGGGGAAGGCTGAGTGTGAAGTGACCCAGGTGGTTCGACACAAATCCCTTTTCCAGTTCCTTAATGTAGATGGTTGCACCGATCAGGGGTTCACCCGTTTCCAGGTCTTTCAACGTCCCGTTGATTACGGATGTCAGCCTGCCCGGATTGTCCCGTTCCCTCCCGATGACCAGGGTGCGAACATCCGCTTCCTGCCTCCCTGCACGGTAAAGTTCCTCGGCTTCGGTGAGAGCCTCTTCATCGGTTTCCGGTTCAGCTTCCAGGGGTAATCCGCCGCCGGCTGTATAGTCCGGCAGCCTGGATATCAGGGGTGCATCGGGGGTTATGATGAGGCGGTTGTACCGGTCCAGGATAAAATAAAGGTTCTTCCCGGTAAAATTCCTGGTAAGAACTTCCCCGAGGTCCAGGCTGTCTCCCCGGGCGCTCATGCGGATATCCTTCACCCATTCCTCACGGTAGATGAAAGTAATGGGTGCCTGGGCCTCTACTGCATTAGCAAAATCAACGAAGGAAAGTCCCCTGAAATCGCCCGATATCCGGGGACCCTGGCCCGTCGCTCCGAGGCTAAGGGGAAGGATGAGCAATATCAGCAGGGATCTTCTCATTCGCTGTTCTCCATAGGATTTTCCAGGGTTCTGCAGAACTGTATCAATCCCTGCATTTCCGTATCACTCGCCTTGCGGAGTTTGATTTTCGTCCCCCGTATGTAGCCCATCACCTGCGGACGATGAGAAGGAAAGGCTTTGGAAAAGGACCGTGCCCCTTTGAACGGGAACAGTCCGGCGTGGGATCGGACATAGGATTTGCGTTTCATGCTTGAGAATTCGTAGACGCTCTGGGGACCGGTTGAGTTCGGTATCACCTCCTTGGACCAGTACAGGTAACAGGCAGGAACACCTTCCCCGATCACCTGGAAGATCAGGGTATCCGTTTCCGGGAAATAAAGTTTACGGAAAGATCTGCCTTGCAGCTCGAAGGCCCTCAGGCGAGAATCCGTTATAAGGATTTCCGTGTAGCTGCCGTTCCGGAAGGTCACCTGCAAGATAACCTGTTGACCGTAAAGGTCGTATTTCAGGGAGACATCATCGTAAGTGCCCCGGTCCAGGGTCAGTCTTCCTTTCACGAATTTGTCCTCTTCGAAATACCGGTGTCCGTCGTACCGGGCGTAAAGGTTGTAATAGCGTATGCCCGAAACCAGGTACTGGTCCGGCCCGTAAAGTTCAAGGATCGACTCCTTGAGTTCTTCCACGGATTTTGCATCGGGGTCCTGTGACTGCCCCGGGCTGGTTAAGAAAAATAGTATAATAGGGATGACCGGTGAAAACGATTTCATTCTATTTCCAGCCTCTTATATGCCTCTGGTATCCATGGAATAATCAAGATCATCCGAAAATAGGCAATAAATTTTTAAAACGGGGGGAGATTCCTGCTTTTTTGGCGGATTTCCGTTTTCAGGCGCCGGTCCGGATAATTTTATCGGAACATAACGGTGCAGGGGTGCGATTTCGACAGTTTCCTGCGATGCTTTCTTGACGGATTACCGAATTCTTTGGAACTTTAAGGAAAATAAGTAAACCCGATGGACATCCTTTTTAACAGCAAGTTCCTGCAGCACAACCAAGGAAGCTATGCCGAAGGCCCTTACCGGGTCGAAGGCTTCGCCGGCGGGAACACCGAGGTTGACAGCAGCGGCGAAGAATACATCACTCTGGTACACAGTAAATCGCATCTTAAGCTGGTCCGGGATGCCTGCATGAACCACCGGGTGCTGGCGGAAGTATACCTGTCACCCGAGAGTTATGATGCGGCCTGCTCGGCGGTTGGATTGACGGTTATGGCGGCCGAACGGGGTGATTTCGCGGTGGTACGTCCCCCGGGCCACCACGCCAAACATGAACGGGCGGACGGCTTCTGCCTGTTCAACAACCTGGCCATTGCAACACAGAAACTGGTGAACGATGGAAAAAAGGTCTTTATAATCGA
>CAZNQG010000003.1:0-59692 GCA_964575235.1 uncultured Bacteroides sp. | reverse complement strand
GGGAAGAAATTAGCCCCCGCTGCATACGCGGGGTCCATAATGAACGGAGTCGGGTCTAGCTGCAGGTTCACAGCCGTTTGCAGGGCAATGGGAAATATGATGGCAGCAGCGGCCTTGCTGGTGATGTAGGCGGCCAGTATGGTGGTGATCAGGTAAATGCCGGCCAGGATGCCCACCTTGTCCAGGGGGGCAAACAACCGGATCACTCCGTCCGCGACAAGGTCGGCCGTGCCGGTTTTCACCATGGCCGTGCCGAGGGCCAGCGCAAGTACGATAATGAGGGCCAGGTTATAGTCTATGGCCCGGGGCAGTTCCCTGGGCTGTGTGATCCTCATGGCCAGGGAAAGGACCAGGATAAAGAGAAGGCTCAGGAACAGAGGCACCAGGTTCAGGGCTGCAAGGGTGATGGCAACGAGCAGCCCTCCCAGCAGGGTGGCGGCTTTATACCATTCCAGCTTTACCATTTCCTTCACCTTGGAAATGAAATAGAAATCCTTGGTTGCTACCGTACGCTCAACAAAATTCTCTCCTGTAAAGAGCAGCAGGACATCGCCTGATTTTAAAACGACCTCCCCGATCTTTCCCTTGATCAGTTCCCCGTTGCGGTGGACCGAAACGATTGCAGCGTCGTATTTGCTCCTGAAATTAGCCTCGCGCACGGTCTTGTGTTCGATGGTGGAGTTCTGTGACACGACCACCTCCACGATCTCGGCGCGGGATTTATGGGTCAGCATTCCAACTTCGGCGATTACCAGTTCCGTGCTTGAGCCAATCATATCCGCTACGGCTTCCGTTTCGCCTGCGAAGATCAAAATATCCCCCTTGTCCAGCAGGAAATCGGGACCGAATACGGTGATTTTGTAACCCCGCCTCCAGATCTCGACGATAGAGAAACCGGGCTTCTGGCGCAATCCCGATTCCTCGATGGTCTTCCCGATCAGGGGGGATTTATCCCTGACCTTGGCCTCGAACAGGTACTCGCGCCGTCCCAACGAGAATTGTGTCATGGTATCCGGGCGGGAAGGCAGCAACTTCTCGCCGAAGAATAAAAGGTAAAGCCAGCCAATGACAATCATGGGGACCCCCACCGCCGCAAAGTCAAATATTTTCAGGGGTTCGAGTCCCGGCAGAATCGTCTGGTCAACAACCAGACCGTTTACAATCAGGTTGGTCGAGGTTCCTATAAGGGTGGCGCATCCCCCTAGGATGGCTGCATAGGAAAGCGGGATCAGGAATTTCGAGGGCGATATGTTTTTCCGTTTGCACCAGGAAT
This sequence comes from uncultured Bacteroides sp., assembly GCA_964575235.1. Lineage (GTDB taxonomy): Bacteria > Bacteroidota > Bacteroidia > Bacteroidales > SM23-62 > SM23-62. The sequence goes on along the minus strand of CAZNQG010000003.1, from coordinate 58,419 downwards.
GAACGTACGGAATCATGACGGCCACCAGGGGCGTATTGTTAAGGAAAGCCGAAAACCCCCCTATGAGCAAAGTCATCCGGCTCATGAATCCCCTGTACGATCTTGCCGATCTGAAGAAACGGTCGAATATCACCTCCACCACAGCCGTCCTGCGGATCACATCCCCGAGCAGCAGGAGCAGGAGGATCACGGCAATCTGCTCATTTCCGAATCCCCTGATGATTTCGGTGGGTGTGAGCACGCCAAAAATGCCCAGGGCAAGTACGCCTACCAGGAAGGTGAATGCCGGTCCGAGAATCTCCCTGTAGAGGGAAATAAGGATGAAAAGAAGGACAATGAAGACAAGTATCTGATCAAAGCTCAGCATGGTTTAAGCCTGCCTGTGAAGGGCATGCATAAAGTAAAGAAAATTAATGGTCAGATAAAAATTTTATGTCTCCAGCCTGCTTTTAAACGGGAGAAAAGTCATGAAGTCTGAATGATGCACGATACAGGCTTCCACGGACCGTTTGACCAGGTCTCCCTCCCCGGCATGTGCCGCGATGATATGACAGACCTCGGGGGGTACCCCGCAGGCTTCAGCGAGGCTGACGCCCGAAAAAGGGTGGCGCAGGTACTTCCCGTAGGTTCCCTGGACGATCCTGCCATCCTTTTTTTCGTATTCCAGGAGCTTTCCCACATCGGCCAGTATGGCACCGGCAATCAGGACGTCCATATTCACGGTCAGGCCCTTACCCAGGTGAGTCCGGATGTGTTCACCGCTGTCGCGGGCAATGTGGACCACGCATCGTTTGTGTTCCATGAAGGATACCTTCAGATCCGGAACCAGGAGCGTAAAAGGGATGCTCTCGAGGTCCTCCGGGCTCAGATCGCTTTTCGAAAGTGCCAGTTCCCATGTGCTGGCAGTTTGCTCCCGGAGCAAAGGGTCCTCGATCCATTTCAGTTCGGGCCATAGTTCATAGACTTTTTCTTTCATAATTTCCGGGGATTTGAATCCAGGTTCACGATGATCGCATCGGCCATTGCTGTTGTAGAGGCCGCACCCTGTGAGATGACATCTTCCCTTCCGGGCAGTTTAAGCATATCGTAGGTACGGACCTTTCCTTCCCGCACCACCTTTCCGATGGCTTTCCGGATCCGGGTGGCTATTCCGCTTTCCCCGATGTGGTCCAGCATCATGCAGGCCGATTCGACCATGGCAATAGGGTTAACGATAGAGATCTCGTATGATGCGTATTTTGGCGCCGATCCGTGAGTAGGTTCGAAAACGGCAACTTCTTCCCCGATGTTGGCACTGCAGGCAAATCCGAGTCCCCCGATCAAACCCGCAAATCCATCCGAAACGATATCGCCGAACATGTTCCCGGCTACGATCACCCCGTAATCCTCCGGGTTTTTAGTCAGCCACATCATCTGGGCGTCGATGTTTGTGTTCCATAGCTCGATGTGCGGGTATTCGTTTTTCTGAATTTCCTTTGCAAGCCTGAACATTAATCCCGAAGTCTCGCGGATTACATTCGGTTTCTCGCATACCGTAACCGACCGGTAGTTGAATTTCTTTGCATATTCAAATGCAGCACGGAGGATCCGGCCGGTGGCCGCTTTGCTGAAGATCCGCGTGGAAACGGAAAGTTCCGATTTGGGGACATGTGAAAAATTCTGCCTGAATTTCGGATGGCTCAGCAGGGCCTGGTAAACCTGCTCGGGCGGATCGGTCCATTCCACACCCCCGTAAAGCCCTTCCGTGTTCTGCCTGAAAATCACCACATCCACAACGGGTTCCTCGACGGTATCTCCCGGTCCCCTGCGAATAAAATTCAGCGGATTGCCCGGGTATGTGTGACAGGGGCGTATGCACACATCCAGATTGAAATGCTGCCGTAAACCCACAATGGGGCTTGAGTATACCGGTCCCCTGTCCCGCAGCGACGGGTCCAGTTCGGCAGCGGCTTCCTCCTTGGGCTTTGAGGTTATGGCCCCGAACAGGCCGATCCTGTGTTCCTCCAGGAGTTTCACGGTACGCTCCGGGAGCGGATTCCCTTCCTTCCGCCAGAATTCCCAGCCGATATCCGCCTCGATGTATTCCGCGCTGAAGCCCGCTGCCTCCAGTATGCGTATGGCCTCCTTCAATACCGCCCTGCCGATGCCGTCTCCGGGCATGGTAACAATTTTCCTTTTGTCCCTCATGAGAATGAATCGCTGATGCTGAAGTCCTAAAAATAGATGAAAAAAAACTTTCCCCTTTTTTCATCCATGTGTTATTAATCATTTATTTTGTAAAACATTTCAAGGTCAGGTCCCATTTGATGAAATCAGCGGTAAATACAGGCATTGCAAGAGTGTGGGAGCTTTTTGAGGAGATTTGCAGGATACCCAGACCCTCCAAATCCGAGGAGCGGATGATCGAATACCTGCTTTCGTTTGCAGACAAACAAAAACTGGAAGCCAGGAAGGATGACATCGGGAACGTGCTGATATGCAAACCGGCGTCTCCAGGCATGGAAAATAGCAAAAAGGTCATCCTACAGAGCCACCTGGACATGGTAGGCGAAAAAGACCCCTCCTCCAGCCATGATTTCACAAGCGATCCCATCGTGCCTGTGCGCGACGGGGAATGGATCCGTGCCACGGATACCACCCTGGGAGCGGATGACGGGATAGGGATTGCCTCCCAGATGGCCATCCTTGAGAGCAAAGAATTGATCCATCCTCCCCTGGAATGCCTCTTCACGGTGGATGAAGAATCCGGGATGACGGGGGCCAAGAACCTGCATCCTGATTTTCTGAACGGAGAGATCCTGATTAACCTGGACTCGGAGGACGAAGGCGAGTTGTTCATCGGATGTGCCGGCGGGATCGATACCATCGGCACCTTTCGCTTCCAGCCACAGAAACCCTGTAAAGACTGTATCGGTTGCCGGGTATCGGTTGAAGGCTTCAAGGGGGGGCATTCCGGTGACGAGATCCACATCAGTCCCGGAAATGCCATAAAGGTGCTGAACCGATTTCTCCTGCTGGAAAGCAATGATTCCGGGGTGCGTTTGTCCAGCTTTGACGGAGGCAACATGCGGAACGCCATACCCAGGGATGCCTATGCCCTGCTCACACTGCCGGCCCGCCTGATGCCAGACCTCGAAAAACAATTCAATGCTTATGCAAATGTAGTTTCAGCGGAGCTGGCTGATTTTGAGCCCGACATGAAACTAAGCCTGGATCCTGCCGGAATACCCGAATACGTATTGCCTGAAGATGCACATATGAAAATACTGGAAGCCATCGATTGCTGCCCCCACGGTGTGATCGGGTGGAGCCGGTCGCTCGAGGGTCTGGTGGAAACCTCGACCAACCTGGCCTCCGTGAAGCATGAAGGCAGGGATACGTTCGTTGTTACGACCAGCCAGAGGAGTTCGGTGGACAGAGCCAAGAAGGAAATCGCGGCGAGAATCCGGGCCTGCTTTGAGAACGGCGGTGCACAAGTCGAACATTCGGACGGTTACCCGGGCTGGGACCCGAACCCGGATTCCGAAATCCTGCGTATTACGAAGCAGGCCTACCTCAGTCTTTTCGGGAGCCAGCCGGTTGTCAGGGCCATTCACGCTGGACTTGAATGCGGGCTGATCCTTGAAAAGTACCCGGGACTGGATATGCTTTCCTTCGGACCGACCATCCGGGGGGCGCACACACCTACGGAAAGGATACACCTGGAAAGCACGGAACGGTTCTGGAAGCTTCTGCTGGAGCTGCTCAGGCGGATACCGGCCGCATAGCCCGCAAGATCACCAGTCATCCTCGACGAATTCCGATTTACTTACGCCGCAGACCGGGCATTCCCAGTCATCCGGGATGTCTTCAAAGGCCGTTCCGGGAGGAATTCCCCCGTCCGGATCGCCCTCAACCGGATCGTACACGTATCCGCAAACGGTGCAGCGGTATTTTTTCATGCAATGAGATACAGAATTAGGCTGTTCAAGGATTGAACCCGTCGCAATTTATCGCTTTTCACCCCATATTCCAAAAATGCCCGTTCAACATATTTACTGTATTTCTTTTATCTTTGCACCCATGGAAAATGAATATAATCGGATCGTTGAAGCTACCCGTAAGTTCGAAAGCATCAGCCTTGAGGAAATGGATGCAGTCCGGCTGATGAGCCGGGTGGATACGAAATATCTTGTTCACACTCAAATGCTGCCGGGGATCCTTGAAAAAGCCACCGGGTTGTACCGGGCTCTTGAAATTAACGGGAACCGGATGTTCCGGTACAACTCCCTTTACCTGGATACTCCGGACCTTCGGTGCTATTTCGACCATCACAATGGGATCAGGCCCCGCTACAAGGTAAGGTTCCGGGAATACGAGGATACCTGCGGGATTTTCCTCGAGGTAAAGCGAAAAATTTCAAACGAACGGACCCGGAAGTCCAGGATCCGGTGCGAAAGCATCGAGCAGGAACTCTCGGAAAAATCCCGGGCGTATATTGAAGAGCGTTCCCCCCTGGATGCGGCCGAACTGAGTCCCGCACTGTGGACCCTGTTCCGCAGGATTACCCTGGCCGGAAACGGGATCGCGGAGCGCATCACCATTGACCTGGATCTTTCCTTTCGCTGCGGTAATAAAAATACATCCCTTCCCTTTCTGTGTGTATGTGAAGTGAAGAGGGGACAATCAGGCGGTTCTACCGATTTCATGAAAATCCTGAAAGAGGAACGCATTTACCCCGGATCAACCAGCAAGTATTGCCTGGGCACCGTTCTTCTTAAAAGCCCGGTCAAGTACAATCGTTTCAAGAGCAAAATTCGTAAAATCAACAAATTGGAAAATGCTTACAGATCTTACCCTGCTGCAGGCTGACCAAGGCCAGCTTCTCGGAACGAATTTCTTTAACCCGGATGCACTCCTGGCCCTGGTCATCCGATTCAGCTTCAATTTTCTGGTCATCGGGATCATCGTACGCGGCCTCTACTATTCCGTATCCAGGAGAAAAAATTACCTGTTCGCTTTCATACTCATCAGCACCATCGTGTTCCTGATCTGCTTCCTGCTGGACAGCATTTCACTGGGCATCGGATTCGCTCTGGGACTCTTCGCCATATTCGGGATCATCCGGTACCGGACCAATCCCATTCCCATCAAGGAAATGACCTACCTGTTCATCGTAATCGGGATCTCGGTGATCAACGGACTCTCCAACATGAACATCAGCTACCTTGAGCTGGTGTTCACCAATGTCATTACCATCGTGGTGGTATATTTCCTGGAGAGGGTCTGGCTGATGAAGAACGAATCCAAGAAGGTGATCGATTATGAAAACATAGAACTTGTCCAGCCCGAACGTAGGGCCGAGTTGCTGAAGGATCTGCGGGAAAAAACCAAACTGGACATTACCAAGGTGGAGATCGGAAGAATAAACTACCTCAGGGATTCGGTGCGGCTCAGAATTCATTACCGGGACGACAACTCGGAAGAGGATGGGGTGGAAATGCTCAGTTACGACGACGACGGAACGGATTAGGACGGTTCTGCTCGAACCGTTCCACCGGCTCAGATCACGTACATCATGACTTTACCTGCCAGACGGTGTCCAGGACGGTTCCGTCAACCCATTTCACTATAGCGACCGGTTTTTTCGTGAAGCGGGGCTTCTCCGGCCTCCCGCATATTCTTTCGGCCTCCTGCTTTAAGTCCCGTATGTCCCTGATCGGAAGTCCCGCTCCCTCCACTTTTTCGATAAGGTCGCGACGAATGGGATTGATGGCGATGCCTCGTTCGGTGACGATAACATCAACCAGTTCCCCCGGTCCGCAAAGGGTTGTTACTCGGTCCCGGATGACCGGGATCCTGTCCCTGAACAAGGGCACCGGCAGGATTACCGTTTTCGAGAACAGGCAGTTCTGCCACCCGCCCAGCCCGTGCAGCAGGTAACCGTCGGAATGAGTGACCACATTTGCATTGAATTCAAGGTCGATCTCGGTGGCCCCCAGTATGACCACATCCACCATGCCTGCAAAATTGCCCTTGCCGTGGTGGTTGTATGAGGTAAAGGGACTGGTCCATACATGGGCCGGATTATCCCGCATGCTGCGAATCCCTTCCAGGTCGAACGTCTGGCCGTCCAGTATGTATTCCACAAGGCCTTCCTCGAGCATGGATACCAGGTAGGCATTGCTGCCTCCCCGGGCAAAACGTGCCCGGATGTTCTTCTCTCTCATAATCTTACGGAAATACTCCCCCACCGCGAGGGAGGTCCCCCCCGCCCCGCTTTGGAAGGAAAAACCGTCGCGGATGATTCCTGCCGCATCGCAGAACCGGGCCGTCAGTTCCGCCAGGCACAACCTGTCCGGACTCCGGGTGATCCGGGTTGTACCGGATACGATCTTTTCGGGGTCCCCGATCCTGTCCATTTCCACTGTGTAATCGACGTAATTCCCCTGGATCTGCCATGGAATGCAGGGAAACGGAACCATGTTGTCCGTGGCCAGGATGACCCGGTCGGCGTACTGGGAATCGGCCAGTGCAAATCCCAGGAGCCCGCTGGCAGAAGGACCTGAAAGCCCGTTTGCGTTGCCGAAGGGATCCGCACAGCCTGCCCCTATAACGGCAATGTCGATGTGTACCTCCCCGTCCTGGACGGCCTGGTACCTGCCCCCGTGCGACCGGAGCACGCCCGTTCCTTTCATTCTGCCCTCGGAGGTAAATCTTCCCAGGGGACCGTTCATGCTTCCCTCGATATGGTGTATCGTACCGTCTTCCAGGTATTTGATCAGGTATTCATGGCAAGGGAATGATGCCGAAGGAAACCAGACCAGGTTTTTCATACCCATATCGTGTGCTGCATCGAATACCTGGTTGGCAAGCAGGTCACCGTTCCGGAAATGGTGATGGGTAGATATGTACATCCCGTTCTTCAGGCCGCACTTCCCGAGGGCTTCCTCAAGGGAAGGAACCCTCTTGTCACCGCCGGAAGGGAAATCGTTGCAGGTGTCGATGGGGGGACCGTACCGATGGCCTTGCGGCCGGTATCGGTTTAGTCCCATATAAGCCACTTGCGGCTTTCCGTTGACCGTTTCGGGCACTTGCCTTCCGGCTGCGTTCGTGATCATGGAACTGTGCTTTGTGGTCATTTTACGGTTTATCTGTTATAAGACGGGCCCGGCGGGCTAGTGCAAGCACCCTCTGAGCTCTTTTAACCACGGGCGGATCGATCATCTTGGAGCCAAGGCTTACCACCCCGAGGCCTTTTCGTTCGGCCTCCTCGAATGCCTCCACGATCGACAGGGCTTTCTCTATTTCCTCTTTTGAAGGCTGAAACGCTTCGCGTATAACCGGGATTTGCCGGGGATGTATGCAGCCCATTCCCTCGAACCCCATATTCCTTGACCGGATGGAGGTTTCGCGGAGCCCCGCCTCGTTATCGACATCGGAATACACCGAATCGATCGCCTGTATGCCTGCCGCCTTGCAGGCGTTAACCATGCGGGAGCGTGCAAAAAGGGATTCAGAACCCTCTTCGGTACGCTGCACCCCTATGTCGGCGGTATAATCCTCCAGGCCGATGGCCATGGCAACGACGTTCTCATCTGCCGTGGCAATTTCGTACGCCCGCTCAATTCCAAGAGCGGATTCAAGGATGGGCATCAGGCAAATCCCGGCGTCGTGTGAACATTCACGGATCTTTTCCGCAACGGCGGTTATGTCCGCCGGGGCCTCGGCCTTCGGGATCAGGACCAGGTCGGGATGCAGTGGAACGACGGCCTCCAGGTCCTGGAGTCCCCCGGGAAGCTGGTTTATCCGCACCATCCGTTCCGCGCCGTAAAAATCGACCGCCCCAAGGGCATTTCGAACCAGGATCCTGGCCTCATCCTTGGCAGCGGGTGCCACAGAATCCTCCAGGTCAAGAATGATCCCATCCGGTCTGTGGATGCCTGCATTGATCATCATGCTGGGTATGTTCCCGGGAAGATACAACCGGGTAATGCGAAACCGGTCACGTTCCGCCCAGGGAGGATCTTCCGTCAGTCCCTCCGGAAGAAACCGAGCCTTTAGGGAAGGGACTGCCTTTTTGAGGGCGGCTTCGATCCTGGCCGACAGGACGAATTCCAGGGCGCCGCTGTCCAGGATGCGGATCCTGGCATCCTTGATCCCAAAATGGCCCATCATCCTTTTAACAAGGTGCCGTATGGATTTGCCGTAAAGCGCATCCACCTTGCTGTGGACCTCGACCGTAATCCCGCCGGATCCGGTGATCTCGACCTCCACCCGGCAATCCGATCGTATTCTGTCGCCGTGGTTCCCGGCACTTCCTGATTTACCCATTGAAGCCATTACTTAATGAGCCAGGCATAAATATAGAAAGACTTTCGTTGATTCGATGTCCCGGGGCTTATGCTTAATAATATGCCCGGGCTGATCCACATCCCCGTTCCAGTCACCTGCGGGGATCAAGGCTTGCTGCAGAACTCGGTCAGCACCCCGAAGGTTGAGCGGGGATGAAGGAAGCCGATCTCCAGGCCTTCCGCACCCTTCCGGGCGGTTTCATCGATGAGTTTCACCCCCTTGCTTTCCGCTTCCCTGAGGGCCTTTGCCGAGTTTTCCACGGCAAAGGCGATATGGTGGATGCCCTCCCCCCGTTTTTCGATGAATTTGCCCACCGGACCTTCCGGGTCGGTCGATTCCAGCAGTTCGATCTTGGTATCCCCCACCCTGAAGAAGGCGGTACGTACTTTCTGGTCTGCCACCTCTTCGATCGCATAACATTCCAGTCCCAGGACATTCTCATAGAAAGAAATTGCGGCGGCCAGGTCGCTCACTGCAATCCCGATGTGTTCTATATGGCTTGGTTTCATACGAATCGGTTTGTATGGTTTTTCAATGTATGAGGGCATCGTGCAGCACCTGCTGGATGTTGGTACGGACGTTCATTTCAACCAGCCTGGGATTATCGGTGTCCGGGTGCACCCGGTTGGAAAGGAAGACGTAGATCAGTCCCGTTTCAGGATCCGCCCAGACCAGTGTGCCCGTGAAACCGGAATGACCGAAGCTGTCCGGTGAAACGCACCGGCATGTGGGCCCTTCCTTTTCATAATCCATTTCGGGCTTGTCGAATCCCAGTCCCCTGCGGTTGCCCTCCTCGCAGTGGATGCAGGTATTGTACTGCCGTATGATGCTGTCGGCCAGGAACTGCACACCTCCATAGGATCCCCCGTTCAGGTACATTTGCATGATCTTGGCCAAGTCGTTTGCGTTGGAAAATACACCGGCATGCCCGGCAACGCCGCCCATCATGGCAGCTCCCGGGTCGTGCACGTATCCCCTCAGAAGCTGTCTCCGGAAGTACAGGTCGTTCTCGGTCGGAACGATGCGTTCCTGCGGGAAATGCTGAAGCGGAAGATAGCTCGTGTACGCAGCTCCCAGGGGGCGATACAGGTGCTCAAGGGTATACACCTCCAGGGAGCTTCCGGCGAGTGCTTCCGCAACAGGCTGGAGGAAATAGTACCCCAGATCAGAATAGAGGTACTCCTTTTTTTTCCTTAGTTCTGAATTCACAATCCGCTGCCAGATGCTGTCCCGGTAACTCCTGTTCAGGAAGAGCCCATCTGCAACCTGTATGGGGTACTCTTCCGAAGGGCCTGCGGCATAGGCCCCTTCGACGAAGTCGAGGTTCTTATTCAGGAACACATGGTCGGCCAGCCGGAAGGGGTAACTGCTCGACAGTTCCCGGCTGATCAGGTCCTGGTCCGGATCCATGGTTTCCAGGGTGGAATAGTAGAAGGGTATCCAGGGATGAAGTCCCGCATGGTGGCTCAGGATATCGCGGATCAGCAGGTCCCCCTTGTTGCTGGTATCCAGTTCGGGAAGGTATTTGCCCAGTCTGTCGTCAACGCTGAATTTTCCCTCCTGTGTAAGTCTCATCAGAACGGGAAGTGTGGCCACGATCTTCGTGACGGAAGCGATATCGTACAGGTCGTTCCATTTGACGGTGTCCCTTCGCCGGTAGGTATGGTATCCAAAGGTCTTTTGGCAGAACACCAGACCGTTACGGGCGGCCAGTACCTGGCAGCCCGGCATGGCTTTGGACCGGATCGCATCCAGGGCAATGGAATCGATCCTGTACAGCAGCCTTGAATCAACGCCGGCTTCTTCTGGAAGTCCGTAGCGAAGCCGGATCGCATCGCCGGTCTGTATCCCATCTCCGGCCCGGTAATTCTCGCCGCTTGAAACCGGCAGCTTCCCCTGGGCGCGGATTCCGCCAAAGATCAGCTGCGCACCGAATCCCCGTTGGAGATCCTTATCCTCGTAGGCCATCAACAATCCCATCAGCCGTTCTCCGAAGTCGAATTCCGACAGACTATAGGGGCTTGCGAATAAGGCAAGAACGGTTGGCTTCATGGCGGTAAGTCCGTTTAGAAAGAGGACGGAGTTTTCCGTGATCCCGTAATTCCTGGAAGCCCTCATATCGGTGTTGACCAGGCCGGCAAGGACCAGGTTGAAGGAATCCAGCTCGGAGAGCAGACCAAGGAAATCCTGTGCCGTCGCTTCCCTGGAGATGTTGAAATGGACCGAGGGAAGGTACAGGTCAACGGTTTTCTGGAATTCATTCAGGCAGGTATCCCCGATCACCAGGGTGGCGATCTTCAGCGTATCCAGCCGCTTCAGGGGAATGAACTCCCCCTGGTTTTCAAGGAGGGTCAGGGATGCCCGGTAAAGTTCTGAGCGGGTAAGCAGGTATCGGGGATCGCTGAGTTTACCATGCAGGCCGGAAATTTCCAGCGGATGTTCGATGGCAGCCCAGTATTTTGCCGAAAGGATTTTTTTGCAGCTTTCCTCCACCCGCTCCCAGGTGATGTTCCCCCTTCGGATCTCCCGTTTGATTTCCGAGATGGCTTTTGGAACGGAAGACGGCAGGAGCAGTATGTCGTTCCCCGCTTTGAAGGCAAGCGCCTCCAGTTCCCCGGATGAATGATGCATTTCGGCTCCGGCCATATCCAGGGCATCGCTGATCGCGATCCCCCGGAACCCGAGTTCTTCCTTCAGGATCCCGGTTACGACCTTCTGTGAAAGGGATGAAGCCAGGCCGGGCGTCGAATCCAGGGCCGGTACTTCCAGGTGTGCCGTCATGATGCCGCTTATTCCCTTTTCTATGGCTTCCCGGAAAGGAATGAATTCCGTGTCCCAGAACCGTTCCCTGGAATGAGGCAGCAGCGGCAGGGTATGGTGGGAATCCTTGTCCGTATCCCCGTGGCCGGGAAAATGCTTTGCCACGGCCAGCACTCTCCCTTCCTGCATGCCTTCCATATAGGCGATCCCCTTCCTGCTGACGTTCCAGGGATCTTCCCCGAACGATCGGCTTCCGATTACGGGGTTCTTGGGATTGTTGTTAACGTCCATCACCGGGGCCATGTTCATGTTGACGCCGATCATCCGCAGTTGCTCGGCAACATCCCGTCCCATCTGCCGGATTGTTTCCTCTCCCTGGATGGCCCCGAGGGTCATCTGCCGGGGGTATGCCAGGACGCTGTCCAGCCGAAAGGCCGGTCCCCATTCCGCATCCTGCGCAATCAGCAGCGGGGTTTTGGCTTCCGCCTGGTAAAGATTGGTCAGGATGGCCTGCCGTGCGGGACCACCCTGGAAGAAACAGAGGCCCCCGATGTTGTACCTTTTAATCAGCTTCAGGATGGATTCCGTATGAGCCTGGCCCATATTGGAATATGCACGTACCATCAGAAGCTGAGCAATCCGCTCGTCCCTGTTGAGGGACTCATACACCGAGTCAACCCACTCTGTCCCGGCATCCATAAAGGGAGGGTCGACACGTTCGCCGGATTGTTGATGACCGGAGAAATGGTAGCTTGAGATAACCAGGGGGGATAATATGGCCAGGAGGACCGTACTGATCTTTTCGGGACGCTTCATTCCGGGTCTGTTACATGGTACGTAGCAAATATAGCAGTTCTGTCCGGCCCGGAAAACACAATTTTCAACACCCGATGGTAGTTCCCGATCAAAATTTACCCTGAGCAGGCCGATCTTCTCAGGGGAAATTATAAATTTGTATACAGGCCAGACTGGTTAATCCAGCTTAAGAGTATTAGGAAAAATGAGGGCTTATGCCCCTTTTAGCTTGTTTTTCAGTTCACTCCGGGAACGGAGAAAGCAATTCTTGAATCCATTTCTATTCAAACCATAATCTAGATCCTATGAAAAAGTTATTTCAAATGATTGTGTTGCTTGCCGGGATATCCGTGTCCCTGCAAGCCGCTGAAGAAGCAAGGCTTCTTCGATTTCCCGCCATTTACGGCGACCAGATTGTCTTTACTTATGCCGGTGACCTTTTCACGGTCAGCAGCGAGGGCGGTGTCGCCCGGAAACTGACCAGCCACAACGGCTATGAAATGTTCCCGCGCTTCTCCCCCGACGGAAGCAAGATCGCTTTTACGGGCCAGTACGATGGCAACACCGAGGTGTTTGTCATACCGGCTGCAGGAGGATCCCCCAAGCGGCTGACCTATACGGCAACACTGGGCCGTGACGACGTTTCGGACCGGATGGGGCCCAATAACATCGTGATGGACTGGACGCCGGACGGTAAATACATCACCTTCCGGTCCAGGAAGCAGTCCTATAATTCCTTCATAGGACAGCTCTTCAAGGTGCCTGCAGAAGGCGGGCTCAGCGAGGAGATCCCACTGCCCACAGGCGGGTTCCATTCCTGGTCGCCGGACGGCAAACAGCTTGCCTACAACCGGATTTTCCGGGAATTCAGGACCTGGAAGTATTACCGGGGCGGCATGGCAGACGAAATATGGATCCATGATTTCACCACCCGGGAAACCCGGAAGATAACCGATAACAATGAACAGGACATTATTCCCATGTGGGCCGGTGAAGAAATATTTTTCCTGTCGGACCGTGACCGGACGATGAACGTATTTGTGTATAATACAGGCACCGGGCAGACCAGCAAGGTGACAAACTTTACCGAGTATGATGTGAAATTCCCTTCTCTGGGCAAGGACCGTATCGTATTCGAAAACGGGGGTTTCATTTACAAGCTGGATATCCATACCAAGGAATATGCCAAGGTCCCCATCCGGATTGCCAATGACCTTGCCTACAGCCGCACGGAACTGAAGGATGCAAGCAAGGAAATAAGGAGCGCTGACCTGTCCCCGAACGGCGAACGGGTTCTTTTTGCCGCGCGAGGAGAAATCTTCAGCCTGCCGGCCAAGAAAGGGATCACCCGGAACCTTACACAGAGCTCCGGCGCGCACGACCGCAGTGCAACCTGGTCGCCGGACGGTAAGTACATTGCCTGGCTGTCCGATATGTCGGGAGAGTATGAAGTCTACATCCAGAAGCAGGATGGTTCGGAGAAACCCGTTTCACTCACACCCGGATACAAAAACTATCTATACGACCTGAAATGGTCTCCCGACAGCAAGAAGATCGCCTTCAGCGACCGCAAGCTCCGGCTCCAGGTCGTGGATGTTGCCAGCAAGAAAACGACCCTGGTGCATCAATCAGGCAATACCGAACTGAACGATTTTGACTGGTCGCCGGACAGCCGCTGGATCGCATTCCGGGAAGCCGATGCAAACGAATTCGGGGTCATCCGGCTGTACAGCCTCGAGTCCGGAAAGATCCACACGGCAACCGACAACTGGTACGAATCCGGCAGTCCCCGCTTCTCCCCCGACGGGAAATACCTGTACTTCGTTTCGAACCGGGATTTCAATCCCACCTTTTCCAACACGGAGCTGACCATAGCATACACCAACATGCAGAAGATATACCTGATGACCCTTGCAAAGGATACCCCTTCGCCCTTTGCACCGGAAAACGACGAGGTAAAGGTCGGCACGGATGCAGATAAAGAAGGCGATAAAGGCAAGAACGGGCAGGACAAGACGGATGCCCAGGAAACGAAAACCACGAAGATCGACGTCGAAGGATTGAATTCAAGGATCATCTCCCTGCCCGTTGCTGCAATGAATTACGGAAATTTGCAGCCTGCAAAAGGCAAAGTGTACTACGCTGCAGGAGAGGACAGGGGACAGAGATCGGCCAAGGTATTCGACCTGAAGACCAAAAAGGAAACCGAACTGGGCGCAAACCTGCTCTTTACCCTCTCGGCCAACCAGAGTAAGATGCTTGTCAGGCAGAACGGAAAGTATGCCGTCATCGACCCGCCATCGGGGCAGGTGAGCATTACGGATGCCGTTGACCTGTCGAACATGCAGGTCATGACGGATTACCGCGCGGAATGGAAGCAGATATACGACGAGAGCTGGAGGCAGATGCGGGATTTCTTTTACGTGGAGAACATGCACGGCCTGGACTGGGAAGCCATGCACGCGAAATACGATGTCCTGATCCCCTATGTCAATCACCGGAAAGACCTGACCTACGTGATCGGGGAACTGATCGGCGAATTATGCATCGGGCATGCCTACGTGAATTCTCCTCCGGGACTGGAGGGACCGGAACGCATTCAGACCGGACTGCTGGGAGCAGTACTTTCCAGGGATGCCTCCGGGTATTACCGGATCGATGAGATCCTGGAAGGTGCCAACTGGAGCAGCGAGTTTCGTTCACCGCTCACCGAGGTCGGTGTTAACGTTAAAGAGGGGGATTACATCCTTGCCGTCAACGGGAAATCGACCCGGGAAATGCAGGATATATACGCTTCCCTGGTAAATACAGCAGAAAAAACCATACGGATCTCGGTGAATTCAAGTCCCTCACCGGACGGGGCCCACGATGAGCTGGTCGTTCCCCTCGGCGATGAATCCGAGCTGTATTACTACAAATGGGTCCAGGACAACATCCGGAAGGTAAACGAGGCCACCGGGGGACAGATCGGTTATATCCACATACCGGATATGGGGGTTCACGGACTCAACATCTTTGCCCGTTATTATTATCCCCAGCTCCGGGATAAAAAGGGACTGATCATCGATGACCGGGGCAACGGCGGAGGATTTGTATCGCGGATCGTCATAGAGCGCCTTCGCCGGGAACTGTCCTTTGCATTCTCGTTACGGGAAGTCAAGACCGGGGACCCGGTTCCCGGAGGAATGGTATTCGGGCCCAAGGTCCTGCTGATCAATTATGCCTCTGCATCGGACGGGGACCTGTTCGCTTACCAGTTCAAGAAGCATAAGCTCGGGACCGTCATAGGCACCCGCACCTGGGGTGGCGTAGTCGGCATACGCGGCACCCTGGCCTTTATTGACGGAGGCATCATGATGCGTCCCGAATTCGGTTCCTATTCAGCCACGGAAAGCGCATGGATCATCGAGAATCACGGGGTGGAGCCGGATATTTACATCGACAACGACCCTGCAAAGGAATACGCCGGGGAGGATGAACAGCTGAATAAGGCCATCGAGGTTATCATGGGACAGCTCGACCAGTACGCACCGGTCCCGCCGCCTCCTGCTGGTCCCGATAAAAGCGGGAAATAAACCGGGGTATTCCCGGGAAATGGAATCACGGGAACGCAGGCGCGGATTCAGTTCAGCCAGGAACCCCGGTCCTTTTCCCAGAGGCTGATGAAATAATCAATGGATCGGTCGAAGGTCTTTTCCGCATCATCGGGAAAATAACACGCGGGGAGTTCTCCCATCCTGCGGTGATAATGAATGCAGTCGCAGCAAACGGCGTGTTTGCTGCAGGGATAGCTGCAATTGCAGTACTGTGAATTTCTGTCTTTGTTACATTCCATGCAAGTTCTGTCTATTCGCTGTATTTCTTCAGTTTGAGTTCCGTAAAGTCAAAATCCGGGTTTGGTATATCAATCTCCAGCCCGGTCACCTTCCCATCAGCATCGAGTGTGAATTTCACCGTACCCTGGGGCAGGTTCGGCATGTCCCTGAGCCGTATCAGGAAGGTATCCCTGGAGAAGGGCTCCAGGTCTCCGATCATACGGTCGGAGGGCAGGAAATCCACAACAAGCTTTTCGGATCCCAGGCTTACCTTCACGTCACCGTAAAGGTCACATCCGTACAGGCCGGTGTATTCCGGGAGTTCACTGCTCAGTTTCAAGTTCCGGTCTGCAGACGCAAGGTATTCCTCCCAATCCTCCCGGATCTGTTGCATGATGAATTTTGAGTTCCTCAGATATATGGATGACCAGTCGTAGCTAAGCCCCTGGTGGTACTGATCGAGTATATAGTATTCCAATCCCAACGGAAGAGCGCTGATGCTGTTGGTCAGGATAACGAAACCAAAATTCTCTTCCGGCACCATTACGATTCGTGAAAGCATGCCGTCGGTTCCCCCTTCGTGCCCGATAACCTTCCATCCATGGTAATCGAAGAGCTCCCAGCCTAATCCGTAACCATCGAAATGCCGGGAGGGCCAGATGCGTGAACTGCCCATATCAAGGGAGCGGCTCGTATTCAATTCCCGGGTTTCCCAAAGGTTCTCGGCACTCACAATCTGGTGCCCTTCCCAGTTCCCCATGTTCAACTGGAAGCGGATCCACCGGGAAAGATCCGCTACACTTGAATTCATTCCCATGGCCGGAGCAATATGATCCAGCCTGAGGTCCGGAAGAACCTGGGTTTGTTCGTCGAGGATGTCCACGTGGTGAGGCCGGGCGAAATTGGTGTCCTGCAGGAAATCTTCCTCTGCCAGGAAGGTACGATCCATCCCAAGCGGCTGCAGCAGATTGCTGTCGACAAAAGAACCCCAGCTCTTGCCGGAAACCTTGGGAATGATCTCCCCCGCTGCCAGGTACATCAGGTTTGAATAACCAAAGCGGTAACGGAATCCGTAAGCCGGCTCCAGGAATCGGATCCGGTACAGAAGTTCCTCGGGTGTATAGTCCGTTTCATACCAGAGCAGGTCTCCGCTGAAGGTTTCCAGTCCGGTCCTGTGGCACAGCAGGTCCCGGATCCGGATCTCCCCGCTCACCCAGTCGTTGTAATAGGTGAAACCGGGAAGGTATTTTCGGACCGGGTCGTCCCAGTCCATCTTTCCCTGATCCACCAGTCTGGCCAGGGCCGATGTGGTAAATCCCTTGGCCAGGGATGCAATGCAGAAAACAGTATGTGCATCGACCTTCCCTGCTTGGCCGTATTCCCTCACGCCATACCCCCGTGCGAAAGTTACGCTGTCGTCCTTGACGACGGCAATGGCTAGCCCCGGTACATGCCATGCCTCCATGGATTCCGCGATATATCCGTCCAGTTTCTCCAGGTCCAGTTTTCCAGTTCCCTGGGCAAAAATTGCAGCATGCAGGACGAAGGCTCCGCTGAGCAGCAGAAGCTGCCTCCCCTTTCGGTCGAGGAATTGTAATATTCTTATCCGGATGTTCATTTCTGTATGATCTTCATCTCTGTGCGCCGGTTCAGGGCCTTTCCTTCCTCCGTGTCGTTCGTGGCCACGGGCATGTGCATCCCATAGCCCCTGTAGCTGATCCGGCTCCTGGCAATTCCGCTGGATACCAGGTATTTCGCCACTTCCTCCGCCCTCCTGCCCGAAAGCGTAACATTGTGGGCATCGCTGCCTGTGTTATCCGTATGTCCCCCGATCTCGATGACCATGGTCGAGTTTGCTTCCATGAGGTTCACTACCTTATCAAGCTCTACCCTGGAACGTGAATCGAGGGCAAATGAGTCGGTTTTATAGAATACGTTACGAAGCGTGATCTTCTCCCCCACCTTGATGGGCTTCAGGGCAATGTCCATGTAAAAGGGTTCGTCCCGGCTGTAGACCTTGTCGAAGGAAAAGTTTTCCGAGTGAAAAAGGTAGGACGGCCGGTTAACGTTCAGTGCATAATCCGCATCCACCGGGATAACCACGAGGAATTCACCGTTACTGGGATCGGAATTGGAACTGATAACCGTTTTGAATGATTCCAGGTCGATCAGGTCAAATTTGGCCTCCAGCGGCCTCCCCGTTTCGGAGTCATAGACCCTCCCCTTCATATAGGAAACCCGGTTGGGCCGGGCATCGTAGTAGAGTTCGAAGGAGAATATGTCCAAGCCCTTCCCGCTGAGCCGGTCGGATGCGAAATAAGCCATGTTCGCCCGGGAATTCACGATCAGCCCCTGCTCGGCATTATGGGTATTGATCGGATATCCCAGGTTCAGGGGTTCGGACCAGCTGGTGTCAGAGGTTTTACGGGACATGAATATATCGAAGTCCCCCATCCCGGGCCAGCCGGTTGAACTGAAATACATGGTTTTGTTGTCGGGATGCATGAAAGGGGATTGGTCCGATCCTTCCGTATTGATGTTCTTGCCCATGTTAACCGGCTCGCTCCAGGTTCCGTCATCATTTCGCACCGACATCCAGAGATCGTAATCCCCGAATCCCCCCGGACGGTTGGAGCTGAAATAAAGCTTCCTCCCGTCGGATGACAGCGCCGGCTGTTTCTCGCTGTAGGGTGTATTTACGGGCGGCCCCATATTCCTGGGAAGGGTCCAGTTACCGTTCCGGTTCTCAGAGAAATACAGGTCGCAGAGACCGAGTCCGTCGTCGCGCATGCAACCGGTAAAAACCATCAGCAGACCGTTGCCTGAAATGGTCTGGGCGCCCTCGTTATCGGATGTGTTCGGTGGCGAACCCACGTTTCTGGCCTTCTGCCACTCTCCGTCCACAAACCTGCTGTAATAAAGGTCTTCCTGCCGGTTCCCATGGAAGGCGGGATTGTTTTCATCGATGGGGAGAAGCATGGTGTATACCAGCATGGATTCATCCGCGGAGAGGCTGGGCCAGTATTCGTCGTACTGCGTGTTGATGTTGGGACCCAGGTTCACCGGCTTGAAGGGAACCGGGTTCTCACGGGAATGAATGGCCAGGCTGCAGGATGCATGCGATTTCAGGGCTGCCTCCCGCATTCTCGGGCTGATGTCTCCCATGGCAAGGAACCACTCGTAATGCACCCTGGCATCGTAGTACTTGCCCAGGGCCATTTCGTTCTCCGCCAGGAAAAACAGCGCATTGGGAAAGAACAGGGGGTCAATTTCAACGGCACGGTTGTAGGCCTCAACCGAGGCTTCCAGGTTCCCTGCGTCGGTCTGCACCTGTCCCAGCAGCAGCCAGGCTTCGACGAATTCGGGATCGGCCTGGACGGCTTCCAGCAACTTGTCGGACGCGTTCGAATAATCCCTCAGCACATAATATCTCTTGGCCATCTCGTATCGCCCAATGGCCCTTTTGTTGTCGGTGGAATATTCATCCTGTGCATGAAGCGCAAAGGATAAAAGGATCAGGGCCGATGCCAAAAGGAATCTCATAATACAGCAGTTGCACAAACCATGCCACCCGGACCTTGGTTGCATAACAAATGTATGAAATCCTGGTTCATTTCACGCAGGAACGAAGATCCAATCGGTAAAGGGAGGCCGGGAAATCACTCATTTCACTGGAAATGAATACCCGTTCCGGGGACTCGAACGCAATTCCCTCCGTCTGCAGGTTCAGAAAGGCCGGAAAATCAATTCGAAGGGCATTGCGGCAGGAATAGTCCGATGGATTGAAATCCTGGAAGAGCCATACGAAAGGGACGTAATCCCTGTATCCGCAGAGTACGAAATACCGCCCGTCCGGGCTGATGTCCGCTCCCGTCACCAGACCGTCGATATCGTATGTCCGGCGTGGATCCAGGATGTACGATCCGGGCTGTGTACTGCATGTATAGAGTGTCGTGGACATGTTTTCCCAGTCCTTTGTAAACAGATACAGGCTGTCGCCGAAGACGAATGCCGCCTCGCCGTCGAACCTGCTCCTGTGGAAGGCCTGTTCGCTTCTTTCCATACCCCGGTACCGGTATTCGATGATGTCGGCATGAACGCTGGCATTTCCGGAGGAAGGAATGGAGTCTTTGGGGATCCGGTAGACCACCAGAGAGTTCCTGCGACCGAAATTATTGCCCATATCGCAGATATAGATGTATTCTTCATCCTGGGCCAGGGATTCCCAGTCCACATTGTCTCCGTTGGCAACGCGGATTGCCTGAAGAGCCTTTCCGGTCTGAATGTCCATAGAAAAAAGGATAGGGTCACCCCCGCTGTCGTTTATGGTCCACAACCTGCCCCCGTGAAGTATCAGTCCCGAGTTCTCCATCAGCATATCGTCCAGGTTGCGCACGTGCGTTTCCAGTTCGGGGAGGTCGGCCCGTGAGCCTTCGCGTCCGCCGCGGTCCCTCACGCCGCATCCTGCAAGCAGGACAAAGCAGGCCAGGCACTCGGTGATGGCAAAAACCATATGCCTGAAATACCGATGCATCGAGTCGGGGATCAAAGTCCCAGGAGATCTTTCATTTTATCAAAAATCCCGGTATTCTCATAGATGCCTGTGAAGTTCTCCGCTCCGGGCCCAAAGGCGAATACCGGCACCATGACCCCGGTATGTCCCTTGGATGAAAAGGCTCCTTCCACCTCCGGGTCACCGGGACCGCCTTTCAGGATGGAAAACCCTCCGGTCTCATGATCTGCCGTAACGATTACCAGTGTCCGTCCGTCTTTCTTGGCGAAGTCAATGGCTGCGCCGATCGCCTGGTCAAAATCGATCACTTCCGTGATCAGGTATTCGGTATGGTTCGCATGCCCGGCCCAGTCGATCTGGGAACCTTCCACCATCAGGAAGAAACCTTCAGGATTTCGCGAAAGCCTGTCAACGGCCAGTATGGTAGCCTGTGCGAGAAGGTCGTCCCTTCCCAGAACGGCAGGCGGCAGCGCCATGGTATCGGCCAGAATTGCTATGGGACCACTGTGTTCCGGGGAAATTTCCCCGAGTTGCCGGCCTACAAAATAGCCTTTCGCAACCAGGGTATCCAGCAGGTTCATTCCGTCGGTACGCTTATTAAAGTGGTTCCTTCCCCCTCCGATGATCACATCCACGCCGGAACGGCATATGTCCACGGCAATTTCTTCGTATTTGCCTCGATCCGCGTTGTGCGCGGCAAAGGATGCCGGTGTTGCATGGGAAATGGTGGATGTTGCCAGCAGGCCCGTAGCAAGGCCCTCTTCCTCCGCCAGCTCAAGAATGCTTTTGACCGGGTTCCCGTTCTCATCCACTCCGATCGACCCGTTGCGTGTTTTGATCCCCGTCGCAATGGCCGTCCCGCTGGCACCCGAATCCGTTATATCCGAGTCGGAGGAATAGGTTTTTTGGAATCCGATGTACTCGCAGCGCTCCAGGTTCAGATGCCCTCCGTTGGCCATCATGCCGGCGTATACATGGGAGGTTCCCATGCCATCCCCGATCATGAGGATGATGTTCCTGGGATGAGCCGGCCGTTCGGTCGGGCTGCAGCCTGCAATTAAAACAAGCAGTGTAGATGCATACAGTAATTTAATGATAACAGATTTCATGTTATTTCTTTTTTAGTATGAAAAAGGAGGTTAAAAATACACAGTATAATTCATAATCTTGCCGGCTTTGCGTATTTTTCGGGCATTAAAGTTGTCCAGTATGGAGAGAATTGGAGTGGGAGTGGCTTCCTACGGCATGTCGGGTCTGGTTTTTCATGCACCCCTGCTGCATGTGAATCCCGGCTTTGAGATCGTATCGATCCTGGAAAGGAGCAGGAAACTTTCCGCGGAACGCTACCCGGATGTTAAGGTCGTAAGGGATTACCGGGATTTGCTGAAGGATGACAGGATCGAACTTCTGGTTGTGAACACCCCCGATCCCCTGCACTTTGAAATGACACACCAGGCACTCGAAGCCGGAAAGAACGTCGTGGTGGAAAAGCCCTTTGTAAAGGATAGCCGGGAAGGAGAGATCCTGATCGACCTGGCCGGTAAGAAGGGATTATTGCTCAGTGTATTCCATAACCGGAGGTGGGACGGAGACTTCCTGACGGTGCAGAAGATCCTGGAGGAAGGGGTGCTTGGAAGGCTGGTGGAATATGAAGCTCATTTTGACCGGTTCCGGAATTTCATCCAGGAAGATACCTGGAAAGAGGAAAAGGGATCCGGCAGTACCCTGTACAATCTCGGCTCGCATTTGATCGACCAGGCCCTCGTCCTGTTCGGGAAACCCGGCTATGTATATGCCGATATCAGGACGCAGAGGGATGGGGGCAGGGTTGACGATGCCTTCACGATCCTGCTCGGCTATCCGGGCATTAACGTAACCCTGAAGGCAAGCTACCTGGTCCGCGAGGCGGGTCCCCGTTACTACCTCCACGGCACGGAAGGATCCTTTCTGAAGCACGGGCTGGATCCCCAGGAAAATGCCCTGAAAAACGGGATCTGGCCCCTTGGAGATGAATGGGGGAAAGAACCCGAATCGCATTGGGGTGTGCTGCATGCCGGAAACGGGGAAAAAGAATTCCGCGGGAAATACGAAACCCTGCCGGGATGCTATCCTGCCTATTACGACAGCATTTACAGGGCACTCACTGAAAAAACGGAGCCTGCGGTCACGGCATTGCAGGCAAACCTGGTCATACGCGTGATCGAAGCAGCCTGTGAAAGTAATGAAAAGGGATGCAGGATACCGCTTTGAGCTGACTGCAGGCTATACTATCAGCGCTTTGAGAAATCTTCGAACACCCGCTCGAGTTCCTCTGCGTCCGCATGGGATCCGGATACGATGTGGAGCCGGTGCTTGAAGATCATGGACTCGCCGGGCTGCAGCCGGTATTCCACAGGCTGGGCGCTCTCATCGAAAGCCCTTGCACCCAGGTTATTTACGGCGAACAAGCCATAATCCCTTGTATGCCAGTGCGAAGGGTACCCGTAATTTTCCGGGTGGTCAAATATGGCAAGGGTTATCCTCTCCCCATCCAGGATGGAGTAGAGTGCGACCCACCTTGCCGTTTTTCCCCAGGCTTCGGTGCCTTCCACGCCCTCGGAATTCAGGTAGCGACCGCTCACGCCTTCCTTGCTGACGACCGCTTCCTGCATGGGCATTCCATCGGGACCGGTGAGAACGGCGGGTTCGTTTGAAGGATGTTCCATCTGCCTGCATACCCGGATGGCAAATAATCCTTCCTTGCTGTCCGAGAAAACGACCTCTTCTTCCTGGGCCGTGAGCTGTGTGATTCGGTCGATGGTCCGGGTATGCTCCCCGCCGCTGAATTCGTACACGGTCTGCTCCTGCAGGATGGTTCGCCAGGATCCGTCCCCCTCTGCTGTCTGCCAGTCGGCGGCCGTTTCAAGCACGCCGAGATCCTCCCGGCTTTCCGCCCGTTTCACGCCACGGTGCAGTACACGGCAGCGTCTTGCTTTCACCTCATCCCCCGGTTTGCCGGAACTGTTCCAGAAATCATATCCGTTCACGTCGCCGAAAGCGAACCATACCCCGGCATGATGCGGATGGTCCACCCTCTCCCCTTGCCTTGGTTCCAGGGGATACCCCCTGGTAATCCCGGTCCCTCCGGCTGCACGAACCGGGAACAGGACCGGTTTGGCTATACCTGAGGGGTATATACAGGAAGTAAATATATCCCCGTCCAGAAAGACATCCACCCGCCTTTTTTCCCGGTAATCCACCAGGATAACTCCCTTTTTCAGGGATGCCGGGGCCTCCGTCTCACCGGCCTGTGGTTTTTTTTCCTGCCTGCAGGAGGATATGAGCAGGCCGGCGGCAAGCATCGTTGCCACACCGGGAATCAAACTGCTGATGAAATTCCTGTTCTTCATGGTAATAATCTTTTGGATTAATGCTTGAAAATCCGGTCCCCGGAAGGTTGACGAAAAATCCTGCTTTTTCGGATACCCTTCCTGGCCAGGAAGTAAGCCAGGGAGACGCCAAGGACCCCCAATCCGTATTTTATACTCCTCTTCACATTGATGGAGGAGGCTTCGTCGAAATATTTCGTGGGACATGTAATCTCTGCAATTTCGTAACCTGCGTAGAATATCTGGGCCAGCATCTGGTTGTCGAAAACGAAATCGTCCGAATTCTCATGGAAGTTTATACATCGAAGAACACCGGATGAAAAGGCGCGGTACCCGGTGTGGTACTCAGACAGTTTCTGTTTCATCATAAGGTTCTGGAAAAGGGTCAGGAAGCGGTTGGCAAGATATTTATAGAACGGCATGCCGCCCCTCAGGGCGCCCTTTCCCAGGACCCTGGAGCCCATAACGACTTCGTAAACCCCGTTGGCGATCAGGTAACACATGGAATGAATCAGCCTGGGGTCATACTGGTAATCGGGATGCAGCATGACCACGATATCGGAGTTGATATCCAGTGCCTTCCGGTAACAGGATTTCTGGTTCCCCCCGTAACCCAGGTTCTGTTCATGTTCGATGATATGGTCAATGCCCAGCTCCCGTGCCACCATCAGGGTTTTGTCACTGCTTTTGTCATCCACAAGAATCACATGATCCACAATGTCGAAGGGAATTTCCCTGAAGGTCCGCTGAAGGGTTTTCTCTGCGTTGTAAGCCGGCAGGACCACCGTTATTTTCTTATCCCTGATCATCCCCCTCGGTTTTGATGACAGGTCCGGATGGTTCCCTTATGCAGAATGAAAATCCGTTCTTTTCGTAAAGCAGTTCAAGACCGGGGTATTGCCGGCGGAAATTATCCAGGGTTTTGCTGCGGAGGATGAAGTATGCGGGCCTGTCGATATCTCCGTTCAGCAGCCAGTCCGGATTGCCCGCATTTTCGCTTTCCGGTACGGGCTTTTCGGTGTAGAATAAATGGGCATAACTCTTCATTCCCAGCGTTGAAACATAGCACTCCTCCCCCCTGCGCTCCTTGCAGAAATCGATCAGCGCCCGCTGTGAATATCCTTCAATCTTGTCCGCGGTGAATATGAGCACGAGATTCAGGAAAACCGTTACATTAAGCAGCATCAGGATATAGGCATTCTTCCGGTTCCGCTTCAGAAGCAGGAGCGACACCGCGATTCCCAGGATGAACAGGATCCCGATGAGGGATTCATATCCCGACCAGTGAACGTCTGCAAGAGCATTAGCCCGGGCAAACGGATCCCTGAAGAATCCAAGCCCGATCAGCCAGTCCATCCTGGATGCCAGGATCGGGGCTGCGGTGACCGAGATCCCTATCAGGATCCCGACTGCAGCATAGATTATGTTCAGCCAGCGGTAGTTCCTGATGCGCCTGTGTATGATCTTGTATATGACATAGGCACCCAGGAAGGTCAACGGGAAATAGCACAGGCTCGAATAATGGATGATCTTGGTCCTGACCAGGGTAAAAACGATGAGGACCACCCAGAAAAGGAGGATCATCCATACCTTGAACCGTTTCTGGAAATTCGAATCGTAATAGCTCCTGCGGAATCCTTTCAGCGCGAATACCGAAACCGGGAAGACCCCGAACAGCAACACGATAAAATGGTAAAACAAAAAACCGCCGTGCCCGGCATCCCGTGTCAGCATCAGGCGGAACTGGTAGCGGATGAATTCGATGATGATGTGGAAATTTCCGATGGCGATCTGGAGAATGAACCATAGTCCCCCGACCAGCGCCAGGACACCCAGAAAAGCCAGTATTTCGGTCCACAATACCCTCAGCCTGAATTTATGAAGTACCCAGAAGGCGGCAATGGTCAGGCCGAAAAGAAGCACGGAAACCGGTCCCTTGGTCAGGTTGGCCATTCCCAGCAGGACAGCGGAAAGCACCAGGTCCTGCCAGCGTTTTTGTCCGCGTTCCGCCTCCAGGAACCAGATCATCCTCAACAGGGCCGTAAATATGAACAGGTTGAACCAGGGATCGATGATGCCGGACTTGAAATACAGGAAAGGGAGTATGGAACCCACGTAGGCCAGCATCCATAACCAGCCGAATTCTTCGTCGTAGATTCGCTTTCCGGTGCGGAACAATGCCAGAAGCGTAACCGCCCCGCAGATCACATTCGGGAACCGGGCTGCAAATTCGTTGATTCCGAATGCTTTCATGGAAAGCACCTGCATCCAGATGAACATGGGGGGCTTTTGCCAGAAAGGCACGAAATCAATTTGCACGGTCAGGTAATTTCCCGTCAGGATCATTTCCCTGGCGGATTCGGCAAAATTGATTTCATCCCAGTCAAAAAGGTTCAGTCCCCCCAGGAATGGGATGAACAGGAGCAGGGCTCCAAGGGCAATCAGCAGCTCAAGGATGATGGTTCGGTGCTTTCCCATGCGGGGTTCCGTGTTTTTTCCTGCTTTTCAAAAGGCTCAACAGCGAGCCGTCTATCCACTCCGGGTTCAGGGTTTGAAAATACCAATAAAAAAACAAAGCGGAAAGCGTTCCGATGAAAGAACCGGCCCATACATCGACCAGAAAATGCTGGGAAAGATAGACCCTTGAAAATGCCACGCACCAGGCCAGTATGGTTAAAAAGAAGAATGCCGGCCGGTTCCCCGATATGAACCCGATCAGAAGCAGAACGGCAAAGGCTGTGGTAGCATGCCCGGAAGGGAGGCTGTGGGACCGGAACAATTCAACACCTGGGACGGTCTGTAGTTCTCCCATTTGCTCCAGAAAAGCAGAGGGTCTGTCCGCATCCGGAAAGACCAGGTGTTTCAGCAACTGGGCCAGGAGGCCGGATATGCTGAACGAAAGGATCAGCATGAACGAATAGCGGAAGCGGATAAAAAGGAATATCAGGCAAAGGGCCCCGGCAAACCAACCATCACCAAGCCAG
The DNA here is from genome assembly GCA_964575235.1 of uncultured Bacteroides sp. Taxonomy (GTDB): domain Bacteria; phylum Bacteroidota; class Bacteroidia; order Bacteroidales; family SM23-62; genus SM23-62. The sequence goes on along the minus strand of CAZNQG010000003.1, from coordinate 31,850 downwards.
GTAACGATGCGGAAAAACGCATCCAGGAAGTCCGTATGGCCTCGGTTCATAAGGACATGCAGTTCCAGCCTGGGAACGGAAAGGATCAATAACAGAGCCGCGGCGGCTACGGTGCCGTACAATAAAAAGCCCAGCCTGTATTTCCGGATCAGGTTCAGCATGCCTTCAATCCCCCCCCGTATTAATTACAGGCTCATAACCATCCACCTTTCCTTTCTCCAGTGCAGGTATCCCCTCGCTCATCCAGGCCGGTGCGGGTTCTCCTTTCAGGTAATGGTCGAAGAACTGCATCATCCGGATGCTCAGGTCTACCCGGTTGGGCCAGTTCCTGAGGTTGTGCGCTTCATCGTTGTATACCAGCATCCAGGCCGGCTTTTGAAGCCGGCGCATGGCAACGAAAAGCTCTATGCCCTGGCTCCATGGAACAGCGCCATCCGCATCGTTGTGCATGATCAGCAGCGGGGTTTGTATATCCGGCACGCGGAAAATGGGAGAATTCTCCAGGTAAAGGTCCGGCCGCTCCCAGAGGGTACCCCCTATCCTGCTCTGCCCTTTCTCATACTGCATCATCCTGCTGGCCCCTGATTGCCATCGTATTCCGCCGTAGGCGCTGGTCATGTTCGCCACCGGTGCGCCCGCCATCGCAGCCCTGTAAAGATCCGTCCGGGTCAGGATCCATGCAACCTGGTATCCCCCCCAGCTGTGTCCCTGAATACCGATGTTATCCCGATCGATGAATGGTAATTGTTCACACATGGCCAGGGTACCGCTCACCACGGCATCGTAGGCGCTCTGTCCCGGATGCCCTTCCCGGTAGGTAACGTCCGGGACGAATACCACGTACCCGTTGCTCACGCACCAGGCGAAATTGATGGTTGAGCGGCTTGGAGTGGGACTCACATGCCGGTAAAGCCGGTCTGATCTTTTTTCATAAAAATAGACCAGCATGGGGTATTCCCGCGTAGGATCGAAATCCTCCGGCACATAAAGGATCCCTTCCAGGTCCTCGCCGCTGTATGATTTCCAGCGGACGAGCCGGGGATTTCCCCAGTAAAAATCTGTAGCCTGCGGGTTGGCATCGGAGATCCTTGACCTTTCCCTGAACTCCGGGTCGCTGACGTATACATCCGGGTACTCGTCGAAATCCCCCTTGCGCCATAAAAGGATATCTGCATCCCTTGCCCTGGCAAGCAGTTCGTAACGGTACCTTCCCTGCACGAGTGCCCTGGGTTTCATGCTGATCAGGGCGCTGGCTTCGTAGATGCCCGTCTCTTTGCTGCGATCGTTGAATCCTTCCAGAAAAATGGACTTCTTCAAGGGGATAAAGGGATCGTCGTATTCAAGGTGCCGGTAACGGTATTCCGTGCCGGTCTGCGTCCCGGAATTCAGAGTGAGGTTTACCGGCAGTTTTTTACCCGCGGGGTCCGTCTTCCAGATGTCGTATCTTGCGTTCAGAAGAACGCCTTTATCCCCTTCCGTGAAACCTGCGATGCCGTATGGCCTGGGCACGGCCGGAATATCCCGTTCCCCGTCATAGAATGCATCTTCGATTCCGCATGTCAGGCAGACCAATCCGCCGGACTCCACACCGTGAGCGTAGTAATTGCTGTCCTCCGGTTCATACCAGGCCAGGTACCGGCCGCCCGGTGACAATTCCGCCCCGAACGGTTTCTTCTTCAGGATCACTTCCCTGCTGCCCGAACGGGTATCGATCAGGTAAAAATCCTGATATCGGTAGGTTTCCCATGAAATCAGCTTGTGGTAAGGAATGGAAGATGCGCCCAGCGCCAGGTCTCCATTGCCTCTATGCATAGTAATGACCGATTCAAGTTCCGGACCTCCGAGTTGCACCATGACCTCTGTGCCCACATGCCATACGGCCAGATGCGTGCGCTTGCGCTCCCGCTCCAGTTGTTTCAACTGCATGGACTGCAGCAGGCCGTCCTGCCAGTTCCAGATGTCTACCCGGTATTTCTCCTCTTCCGGAAGCGTATCTTTCGCTTCCGGCGGGCAAAGCGGCGCCGTTCCGAAATAAAGCCGGGATCCGTCCCCCGAGAACCAGGGTCCGGCATGCTTGCTGATCCCCCACCCTTCCGGCATTCCGGTGGAAAGGGTGTCTACAATCTTCCGGGCTGTTTTGCCGGCGGGGGACCAGTAGTATAGGTCCAGTCCAACCATTATGCCGCTGTCGGGATGATGCAGGAAAGCCACTTGTTCTCCCTCCGGGTCAATGCCCATTCTCCCGTAGCTGCCTTCCGAGGCAAAGATCTCCTGCGTCAAACCTTTGCGCAGGTCCAGGTATTCGACCGCCCGGCCGGGAACGGTGTCCCTTGCGGGGAAAAAACGGCTGAATACCACCGCCTTCCCCTCCTCCGAGATCTCAAAATCATAAACCTTCTCGAACTCATGCTTATCGTTGCGTACCGGGTCCATTACCACCATTTTCGATGGCTTGCCTTCCGGCATGGCCAGTTTGACGCCGTATTCATTGGTGTCTGCCGATGCGGTGTCGGTTTTATGGTAATGCCTCAGGACAAGCCAGGACGATGCCTTGTCGGGTACCCTGAATTCCTCTACCCTGGGCACCTTTGAAAGAAGATCCTGGCCGAGGCGGTAGATGCCAAGGGAATCCTTCGGCATGGCTTCCTTACCTTTTTTTTCCATTTTCTTTTTCCTGACAAGGGTGAAAGGCGGTTTGATCCGGAATGCCAGGTAGTCTGATTCCGGCGAAAAACGCGGATTGCTGCCCCGCTCGAACGTTTTCTCCCCGAGGCTCTGCAGGTTTACCAGGTGGAGGACCCCATCGCCCTGTCCCGGCCTGACCTCATAAGCCGCCCAGCGGCCGTCGTTTGAGATCCGTATGTCATGGAGGCCGTTCCAGTCCCCGTAAATGCCATGATCCATATTCCGTTTCCCTCCTTCCTGGGCCTGTACCGGATACAGGGCTGAGAGCAAGGACCACATGGCAAGGAGCATCGGGACCGGATGTTCATTTTTCATGGCTGCATGCAAATGATATGAGTCATAAAGATAGGATTTTTATCAGCCACGGCACCGGTTTGGAGAACGAGCATATACACAGTATTTCAGCATTGTTCACAGTTTTATTACATTTACCTTCTTTCGGATCAACAGCAAACCTGACATGGAAGCAGAAAAGTTAATGGAGAAGTTTCTGGGGCTCTATGATAAAGACGGGCGGGATGTACGGCGGTTTTTCGCGCCCGGACGCGTAAACCTGATCGGTGAGCATACGGATTACAACGGGGGTTACGTTTTCCCCTGCGCCCTTCAATACGGCACATACCTGCTGGCCCGACCGAATGACAGCGGCATCATACGTTTCGCCACCACGAATTTTGACCAGAAAACCAGCGTTCCTGCCGAAGGCTACTCGAAGCCGGAATTCAGGTGGGTACAGTATCCCCTCGGGGTTATGGACCAGATCGCTAAAAGGGGCTTTAAACTTACCGGCATGGACCTCCTGTTTTCCGGGGATGTCCCAAGGGGCGCGGGACTATCGTCCTCTGCGAGCATAGAAATGGTAACCGGGATTGCGGTGAATGCCTTAATGGACCTGAACCTGGATATGATCGACCTGATTAAAATCGGTCAGAAGGCAGAAAACGAATACGTAGGTGTGAATTGCGGAATCATGGACCAGTTTGCATCCGGGATGGGAAAAACGGACCACGCAGTGCTCCTGGACTGCGCCACACTTGATTACGAGCAGGTTCCCCTCTCCCTGGGGAATTACACCATCGTCATTTCCAATACGAATAAGCGCAGGGGACTCGCAGATTCAAAGTACAATGAACGCCGGTCAGAATGCGAACAGTCCGTCCGCGACATTTCCACAGAGGAAAAAATAACCCAGCTCGGGGAGCTAAGTTATTCCAGGTTCCTGGAACTCCAGCACCTGATACCCAACCCTACGGTTAGGAGAAGGGCGCATCACGTGGTTTCGGAAAACCAGCGCTGCCTGGATGCCGTCAGGGCCCTGAAGGCTTCCGACCTGGAGCAGTTCGGAAAGCTTATGAACGCATCCCATGACTCGCTGCGCGATGATTACGAGGTTACCGGCAAGGAACTGGATACCCTCGTAGAAGAAGCCCGGAAGGTGGACGGCGTAATCGGATCAAGAATGACGGGTGCCGGTTTTGGCGGATGCACAGTCAGCCTGGTGGCCGGGGACCGGCTCGAGGATTTCATCAAGGAAGTAGGATCGGCTTACCATGCCAGGACCGGATTGAAACCTGATTTTTACATCGGCGAAGTCGGGGATGGAGCCCGGGAATTATCCTGAGGTCCCAACGTTGATTTTGGTTTTCATATTACCTATATTTACCTGTAAAACAGGCAAAATGAGCCATAATAAAGGTAACCACAAGAAGAAAAACCACAAGCATGAAGATCCATCGCCGGAACATGACCACAAGAAGCTGGATAAGCAGTTTTATTTCAAGGAACTGGAACGCTTGCAGGCAGAGCTTGTCAAAATGCATGAGTGGGTCCGGTCAAAGGGCCTCCGGATCGTAGTGATCTTTGAAGGCCGGGATGCAGCAGGAAAGGGAGGCGTTATCAAGCGAATCATCCAGCGTCTGAATCCGAGGGTCTGCCGGGTCGTGGCCCTGGGCGTACCGACCGAGAAGGAAAAAACCCAGTGGTATTTCCAGCGTTATGTTTCTCATTTGCCTGCTGCCGGGGAAATCGTACTCTTCGACAGGAGCTGGTATAACCGGGCCGGTGTTGAAAGGGTCATGGAATTCTGCACGGAAGATGAATACTGGGATTTTCTCCGGTCCTGCCCACGCTTCGAGGAGATGCTGATCCACTCGGGCATCATCCTTATGAAATACTGGTTCTCCGTGAGCGATGAAGAGCAGGAGAAACGTTTCAGGGAAAGGATCGAGGACCCGACCAAGAACTGGAAGTTCAGCACGATGGACCTGAATTCTCGTAGCCGCTGGGTGGAATATTCAAAGGCCAAAGACGAGATGTTTGCCTATACGGACACCAAGATATCCCCGTGGTGGGTGGTGGAAGCAGATGACAAAAGAAGGGCCCGGCTGAATTGCATCCACCACCTGCTCAGCATGATACCCTACAAGGAAATGAAGCACGAGAAGATCAAACTGCCCCCGATCAGCAAGGAGGGTTATGTGAGGCCTCCCATCTCCGAGCAGACCTTCGTTCCTGAAGTCTACTGAATTAAAGGGCCTATGCGTATGGTCCTGCTATTGCCTTACAACCTTGGCTGTATAACGTTCCTTCCCTTCCATGACCTGCAGGAGGTATAAACCCTGACGGAGATTACGGGTATCCAGGGTAACCGTTCCTTCGGCAGAGGATTGTTCCACCAGCACCTTCCCGGTCAGGTCGCTGAGCCGGATTTCCCGTTTGTTGCTGCCCGTGCGGAAAAGAACCCTGAGTTCATTACCGAAAGGATTGGGATGGACGCTGAAATAGCCTGCGTTATAAGATTTTTTTATGACTTCCGAGGTTTCCAGAACCCAGTTGTCCGGATCCGGTATAATGGCCGATACGGGACGGTCGAGCCGGATTCCTATTCTCATATAGGAGCTGTCGCACCTTGTCTGTACCAGGGTGTCGCCACCCCCTTCATATTGAAGGGCCAGGCCGAGTTTGGTCCTGAAAAAGGGAGTGACCATGGAACTGGGCGTTTGCCTTATCTCAATGATCACGCTGTCACGCTCCTGCCACCAGATGAACTGGAAATAAGGGAATCCCTGTCCGTAGTACCACTGGTCGAAAAACCAGTCGTAGCTGTTTCCCGAAGTCTCGTTAAGTACTTCCAGGAAATCCCTGCCCGTTGCAATGCTGTCGGCATACCGATCCTGGAACCGGGCCAGGGTTTCAAAGAAAACACTGTCATTGCCAAGTTCATACCGGATCATGTGCAGGAGGGCTGCCCCTTTCTTATAGGACAGTGACCTGCTGAATATACGGACGGGATCGTTTGCATCGGCAACCGGAATGTACACACTGCCCTGTGGCTCGGACAGGGCCCAGAGATGTGCCTGCTCCATCCACTGTGCCGCTTCGCGCGGTGTTCTGAGAAATTCCAGGGCAAGGTATTCCCCGTAGGATGCGAATCCTTCGTTGACCCATACATCCTGCCAGCCGGCACATGTAACGTGGTCTCCGAACCATTGGTGCGTCAGTTCATGGGCCACCAGGTTGAAACCGAAACCGGAGAGTGTGGTCATGGTCTGGTGTTCCATGCCTCCGCCCATAGGCGCAAGGCAGTGGCCGTACTTCTCCCCGGCAAAAGGGTAGTCGGAGAACAGGTCTGAATACAGGCGGATCAAATCTGCGGTCGCATCGATCTGTTCCCTGTTTCTTTCCAGGTAATCCGGTGCATCGTAGATAAAATTCTGGATCAGGATGGAATCGTTGCCTTCACCTGCATCCGTATATATGCTGTAGTCCGTGTACCTGGATACCGAAATGGAAAGAAGGTAGTAGGCTACCGGGTACCTGGTACGCCAGTTGTACCTTATTTTATTGCCCGGAAGACTGTCCACACGGACCAGCAGGCCGTTCGAACCGGCCATGAGTCCCTCATCGACCGTGATGTTTATATCCGCAGAATCGGCCTTGTCGCTCAGGACCTGCTTGCAGGCAAACCAGTCCAAAGCACGGAACGGTTCGGAAAGGGTGTAGGTGACACGGTTCCCCCATTCTTTGTCCGTACGGTTTGATATCCCGGCAAAAATTCCGCTCTGTCCCCCAATGCCATGGTAATAAACCCTGAGAAAAAACCGGTCGCCCGCCCGGACCGGTTCCGGCGGTTCTATCCGTATCAAGTCGCTTTCGTGGGTAAAATCGTTAACTGCCCGATCCTCCAGGATCACCGAATCAACCACCAGGTCTGAACTGAGTTCGATGACGAGTTCATCCAGGGTGCCAAGCACGGTGGCCAGAACCTCCGAATACCCCTTCAGATAAGTACTGGTATCGCTGATCTCCAGATTGATGTTGTAATGGTGCACATCATACAGCAGGAGCCCGGAATCACTGACATGGGTCTGCAGGTTCAGCAGATTATACAGATGCATTCCGGAACAGCTGTGCCCGTTCAACCCGGAAGAATATGCCAGAAGTAAAAGCGCAAAGAAAGATATAATACCAAGCCTCCTCATTCCATGAAAAGATTACGACCCGATAACAGGTAAAACGTCCCGTCGACGTGATTGTTATCCAAACAGCCCTGTACTATTCTACCGCAAACCGGTATATGGTCTTCTGGGTATAGGTTTCACCGGGTTTCAGTACGGTATCCGGGAAGTGGGGATGATTGGGTGAATCAGGGTAATGCTGGGCTTCCAGGCACAAAGCCTGGTGTTTCCCGTACATTTTGCCCTCCTTGCCCCGGATCCCTTCCAGGAAATTCGAACTGTAGAATTGCACACCCGGCTCCGTGGTGAACATTTCCATGACCCTGCCGCTCCCGGGGTGCACAACCCGTGCCGCCAGGCTGACCTGGCTGCCGTCCCCGCCAAGTGCATAGCAGTGATCAAATCCTCCGGGCACCTTGTCCAGTCCGGCACCGATCTTTTTAGGCTTCCTGAAATCGAGCGGGCTTCCGGCGAGTTTTCGGATTTCTCCTGTGGGAATCAGTTCTTCATCGCTTACCACGTACCGGTCCGCCGGGATGGTCAGCATATGGTCGTATACCGGAAGGGAGCCGCCCCCGAGGTTGAAATAGACATGATGGGTCAGGTTCACGGGACAGGGTTTATCCGTACCGGCCTTGTAATCAAGGCATAGACGGTTTTCTTCATCCAGGGTGAAGGTAACGCTCACCTTCAGGTTCCCGGGATATCCCTCTTCCATGTCGTGGCTAAGGTATGTCAGGTTGACGCCGGCTCCCTTATGATCTGCAAACTCTGCCGCCTCCCATAATACCCGATCGAACCCTTTCAGTCCCCCATGAAGATGGTTATTCCCGTTGTTCCGCTCAAGCTGGTACTCGGTCTCCTCCAGCCTGAAAATCCCTCCCCGGATCCGGTTCGCATAACGCCCGACCAGGGTCCCAATATAGGGATGTTCCCCAAGGTATCCCCCCAGTTCATCAAAGCCCAGCACAACATCGTCCATTTCCCCATTTTTATCCGGTACCCGGATGGACTGGATGATCCCTCCGTAATTGCTGATCCTGACGACTGTACCGCTGGAATTGCTGACGGTGAAAAGGAAGGCCTCCGTAGTATCCGGCATGAGGCCGAACACTTCTCTTGTTGCTTTCATAGACGATCGGTTTCTGAATCCGAAAGCATAAAAATAATAAATTGCAAAATGATTGGAACATTTGGCCTCGGATGATTCAATATATTTTATATTTTTGGACAGCAAAAGCACATTCAGATACGTATCCTTAACACCCAATCAACATGAAAACATCCGTGACCAGATACCGGGGAATAACTGGTATAGGACTTGCCCTTCTGATCCTTTTTTCATTTGCCTCCTGTAAAAACCGGGGATCTTCAAAATCAGGAACCGCAGACACCATACCGGAAACGATGGAAGGCAAAGATGCCGTCATTCGGGAAATGACCGACTATCCACTCCCCACATCGTTTGAGGTGACCACCCTGCTGGTTGAAGCCGGGGCAAGCTATATCCTTGACTTATGCAACCACGTGGATAATGTGGATAAATACATAAACCTCAAAAGCAAAGCCCTGAACCTGGGTGTTTACGGCGCCGACCTTAGCTATGCTGCAACCTACAAGCAAACGCAGGAAACCATGCAGTATCTGAACGCCAGTGCCATACTCATCGATCAACTGCAGATCGGGTCCTTCGATGAGAAACTGGTTCAAAGCGTTGAGGCCAATATTGACAACCTGGATTCGCTGATCACACTCATCTCCGACTCTTTCTACCGCACCTATGAATATCTGACAGAGAATGAACAGGACGAGCTGTCCATCCTGGTTATGGCAGGGAGCTGGATAGAGGCCCTGTATATCACCACACAGATCAGCATCATCAGCGCCCAAAATGAAAAAATCGTGGAGATCATCAACGAGCAGAGTACCACCCTCGACAAACTGTTGGAGGTTATGGGCCCGGTCTCTGAAACCGAAATGAGTACCGACGTTTTCAATGACCTGGTTCTCGTACAGGAAATTTACAAGGAGGCGGAAGGAGACCTGTCCGGTGATAAGCTTGAAACACTCATCCGGCAAGTTGAAAAGCTGAGATTCAAGATCGTATCCTGACACTGACCTAAAACCATCTTCCATACTGCCCGGCCGGCCTGACCGACCGGGCAGTTCTTTTTTAAGATTTTCATTACTTTTACGGATATTCATCGCCCGGCATGAGTGAATCCATCCTCAACGCATTGATGAGGCTCTTTGCTGTTTTTGCAACAGTACGGCAGGAAGACGTATCGGATTCCGGGAGGAAAATCGTGAAATCCTTCCTGCTGCGCTATCTTTTCAAGCAGGAAATCATCGAGGAATACCTTGTTCTTTTTGACAACTACCATGATTTTTACCGGAGGGAGGCCGCAATCACCCAGGAGGAGGATACGGGTTTCCGGAAAACCCTGCTCGATACCGAAGGCCTTTCCAGGATCTGTAACCAGATACGGAAGGAGCTCAACCGGAACGAAAGAATCATCGTTTTGTTCCGGCTGATCGAATTCGTATTTGAGGATAAGTTCATCAGCGACCTTGAACGTGAATTCGTACTGCTGGTAGGCAAATCCTTTTCCATTGAGGGTACCGAACTTGAAAATGCGCTGTTGTTCATTGAAGATGGCAAGGAGGAATTGATACCGGAAGAGTACACCCTTTTCATCCAGGCGGAGATCCCGGGAGCGATAGAGGAACTGGAAGGGGACTGGATCGAAAAGAACCGGCCCGGGCGTGAATTGCCCGTCCACATCATCCAGAAGGATGGATTGCAGGGCAGGATCGCCATCCTTCATTTCAGGAGCCTGAACATCATGGTGTTGAAGTACATGGGACCGGACACCCTCACCGTTGACGGAAACCTGATGGATGCAGGCAAGGTGCACCTGTTCGACAACGGATCGATCATCCGGGGCAGTGGTTTCGGTGCCATATACTACACGGAAATCGCCAGCAGGTTCCTTCAGTCCTCGGAAGGCGTCCGCATCACCCTGAATGCCGAGGATATTGAGTTTCGCTTCCCGAAAAGCGAACACGGGTTACGCCGGTTCAGCTTCTCAGAGACATCCGGGCAGCTTATCGGCATCATGGGCGGAAGCGGTGTCGGAAAGTCCACCCTGCTCCAGCTGCTCAGTGGTCAGCTTCCCCTCTCCCATGGAAGAATCACCATTAACAACTACGACCTGCACCGTGACCGGTTCAAGCTGAAGGGGATCATCGGGTTCGTACCACAGGATGACCTGCTTTTCGAGGAGCTGACCGTTTATGAGAACCTTTATTATAACGCAAAGCTCTGCTTTGGCCAGGCCGGTGAGCACGAGCTCAGGGAGACCGTATCGACCATCATGCAGGAGCTGGACCTTGCCGGGATCAGGGATCTTAAGGTCGGCTCCCCGCTCAACAAGTACATCAGCGGGGGACAGCGAAAAAGGCTGAATATAGGCCTTGAACTGATGCGGGAACCCAGCATCCTGTTCATCGATGAGCCTACATCCGGACTGTCCTCAATGGATGCGGAGAATGTGATCCGCCTGCTGAAAGAACAGACCGTCAAGGGCAAACTGGTCATCGCAAACATCCACCAGCCCAATTCCAATATATTTAAAATGCTGGATAAACTTTGGGTGCTGGACAGGGGTGGTTTTCCCGTATATGCAGGAAACCCTGTGGAAGCCATTCTATACTTCAAGAAGCTGAGCAGCTTTGCCGAAGCCACCGAGGCCGAATGCCTGAGTTGTGGCCACGTGAACCCGGACCAGATCCTGGAAATCGTGGAAGCCAAGCTGGTCGATGAAAAAGGGAAATACTCCCTTGAGCGGAAAATCCCTCCGGAAACCTGGTACGAAAATTACCAGGAAAACATAGCTCCCAAGGTCCGGATAAAGGAAACTAAGAAGATCCTGCCCTCCAGTTCCTTCAGGATCCCGGATATCACGGTGCAGTTCCGGGTGTTTTTCATGCGGAACCTGATATCCAAGATCTCGAACCGGCAGTATGTCCTGCTGAACCTGCTGGAAGCCCCCGTCCTTGCATTCATCCTGGCCTTTTTTACCAAATTCGCACCTGGCAAGGAATACCTGTTCAGCGAAAACAAGAACATCCCGGCTTTCCTTTTCATGTCGGTGATCGTGGCCATTTTCCTGGGATTGGTCATCAGTGCCGAAGAGATCATCCGGGACCGCAAGATCCTGCAAAGGGAGGCCTTCCTGAACCTGAGCTGGTTCTCCTACCTGAATTCAAAGATCACATATCTTTTTGCCCTTTCCGCCATTCAGATGCTGCTTTACGTCCTGGTCGGAAACTGGATTTTGGAAATCCGTGGCATGACGCTCTACTACTGGCTGGTCCTCTTCAGCACCGCAGCATGTGCCAACATGCTGGGCCTGAATATTTCTTCAGGCATGAACTCCATAGTAAACATTTACATCATCATCCCCCTGATCCTGATCCCACAGCTACTGCTCAGCGGAGTAACGGTCAAATTCGACGATCTGCACAAAAGCCTTACTTCCAAGGTGTATGTTCCAGTGATCGGGGACCTTATGATCTCCAGATGGTCCTATGAAGCCCTGGCAGTCGAACAGGCGAAAAACAATGATTTCGACCGGAATTTTTACATCTACGACCAGAAAGCCAGCGAGGCCAGGTTTAAAACATCCTTTCTCATTCCCAGGCTGATCAACAAGCTGGAAGAATGCAACCGCAACCTCGGGGTGGAAGGCGATCAGGCCATCCTGAACCGGAACCTGGACATGCTTTATGCCGAATCGGAAAAGCTGGGCAATCACCCGGACCTCTTCCCCTTTGAACACCTCAGCAAACTCAATTATAACGATTTCGACGAGGAATATTCCACAGAACTTGAGGACTGGCTTGCCTATGTAAGGTTCTATTTCCTCGATGAAGCCGCACAGGCAACGGAAGGAAGGGAAAAGGTCTATGCCAAACTCGTTGATTCCCTGGGCTCGAACGGAGTTTTCCGGATGAAGCAGCATTACCACAACAACCAGTTGTTCGACCAGGTGACCAACCGGCTGGAGGTGAACAAGATCATCGAGGTCGGGAACCGCCTGGTGCAAAAATCCGATCCCATTTACCTGATCCCGGAATCGAACTGGGGCAGGGCACAATTCTATGCACCTTTCAAGATGTTCAACGGGCAGCTTACCGACACCAAATGGTTCAACCTTATGATCCTCTGGGGATTCTCCTTCATCCTCTACATCACACTGTTGATTGACCTGTTGAGGTGGATCATATACAGGTCTCGTTTAATGCGGATCGGGAAATCATCCTGATCTTCCGATAACCCGGTAAAAATGAGAAAAGCCATAAAACGGATCGCCTCGCGCATCTTTATCTTTATTCTGGTGATTCTTGCCATCTATCTGGTTATAAGTAACATAGAAAGGATACGGGACCTGGCCGGCGAGGAGAAGGTCCAGGTACTCATCGATGCCGATGCGGCCAACGGCGTGGATGATCTTTTATCGATCCCGGGTTTGATGGAGTCCGAAAACCTGGAGGTCAGGGGACTCTGCTCGGCCCAATGGAGGCTTGCCGACCTGGACAACGACAGTACCATCCGGATGAACCGGGAAATTCACCGCTTCCTGCTGGAACATTACCACCGGACCCACATACCCCACCCGGATGGGCCCGGCGTTCCCCTGGCTTACCTTCAGGATGCGAACGGTAAAGAGTATGCCGTCTCCATGGCCATCCGGAAAGCCGTCCAGGAATTGCCTTACGGTGAAAAACTGCAGCTCATATGCATGGGCTCAGCCACGAACCTTGCAAAGGCCATTCTGGATTACCCGGAAATTTCTGAAAGGATCGTCTGCCACATACAGGGTCCTTATTACGACCCCTCCCGCCGCGCCTGGAACAAGAACGACCGCATCACCCGACTGGATCTGGATGCCATGGATGTTTTGCTGAACGAAAAGCGGCTTGAGATCCAGCTCCTGCCGTCCAACGTGGCTGAGGAACTGGTGCTGGACAGGTCCGAGACCCTGGAGCGGGTGGATACCCTGGATACGCTTTCGCGGTTCATCCGAGAGCGACTCTGCGCCTACCCTTCGGAATCCGATTCCATTCCAATGGGAAGCCTCGCCCTGGTGCAGGCATTTCTGAACCCGGACATGGGCACCCGGAAACAGCTCATAACACCGCCCGAAAACAATCCACGCAAAATCTATGTGTACATCCGCATCGATCCCGTTCGAATGACAAGGGATTTGTATAAGACCCAGGCTATTTTCCGGAAAGATACCGGGAGAGGGCATCGCCAGATACCATAAGTAAAATGCAAAACCAAATCATCTATGAAACATATACCGGCAAGCGACAGATACGATCGAATGGAATACCGGCGTTGCGGGCGGAGCGGATTAAGGCTGCCTTCCATCTCGCTGGGACTGTGGCATAATTTCGGATTCGGGGACCGGCAGAAATATATCCGCAGCATCCTTCTTACAGCTTTCGATCTGGGCGTTACGCACTTCGACCTGGCCAACAATTACGGTCCCCCTCCCGGCTCCGCCGAGACCAATTTCGGCAGGGTGCTGCGGGAGGACCTGCTGCCTTACCGGGATGAGCTGGTGATTTCCACCAAAGCCGGCTACCTGATGTGGCCGGGACCGTACGGCGATTTCGGATCCAGGAAGTATCTCCTGTCCAGCCTGGACCGGAGCCTGGAACGAATGGGGATTGACTATGTGGACATCTTTTACCACCACCGTCCCGATCCGGAAACACCCCTGGAAGAAAGCATGATGGCTCTGGACCAGGCCGTTCGCTCCGGGAAAGCCCTGTATGCGGGGATCTCCAATTATCCTGCCGAGCTCACCCGGCAGGCTTCCAACATCTTACGTTCGCTGGGCACTCCCTGCCTGATTCACCAGCCAAAGTACTCCATGCTGGTCAGGGAACCGGAAAACGGACTCCTGGACGTGCTGGGGGAAGTAGGCATCGGTTGCATCCCCTTCTCCCCGCTTGCACAGGGATTGCTGACCGGCCGGTACCTGAAGGGGATCCCGCCGGACTCGAGGGCTGCCTGGGACCATTTCCTGAAAAAGAAACAGATAACGCCCGAACTGATGAAAAAGGTATCCGGGCTGAACAACATGGCGGCGAAAAGAGGGCAGTCCCTCGCCCAGATGGCCATCGCCTGGCTCTTAAAAGACCCTCGTGTGACATCCGTGCTGATCGGTGCAAGTTCGGCAGACCAGTTAAGGGAAAACCTGGGGGCCCTTTCCAACCTTGAATTCAAGCAGGAAGAGCTGCAGGCCGTCGATCGGATTTTTGAAGGCAGAGCTGGGACCGGCCGCTGACATGAAAATTACATACACCCTATGAAACGTTATAACTGGGGAATCATCGGGGCCGGCTGGATCGCCGGGAAATTCGCAGAGGACCTGCGTCTCCTTCCGCAGGCAGAATTGAAGGCCATTGCTTCCCGCTCCGGCAACAGGTCAGCCGAATTTGCCCGCAGGTACTCACTGCCGGTATATTACGGTAGCTGGGAAGAGATGGCGGCGGACCCGGACATCGACGTGGTTTATGTTGCCACACACCACCCGTACCATTTCGAGAACAGCCTGGCCTGCCTGAATGCCGGAAAATCGGTGTTGTGCGAAAAACCCTTTACGATGAACACAAGGGAGCTGCAGGAACTGGTCCGGGCAGCGCGTAAAAACGGGGTGTTCCTGATGGAGGCCATCTGGACCCGGTTCCTGCCCTCGATGAATAAAGTCCTCGAAATTGCCAAGTCGGGTGAACTGGGCACACTGAAGGAGATCCATGCGGACTTCGGCATTCGCAGGGAATTCGACCCGGAGCACCGCCTGTTCGATCCGGCCAAGGCGGGTGGCGCCCTTCTCGATATCGGAATTTACACGGTCTTTCTTTCCCAGTTGCTTTGCGGTCCCCCACGGGAGATCAAGGCCGAGGCCCGATTTGCCCCGACCGGGATCGATCACAGCTGCCACATGATCTTTGTCCACCGCGGCGGACCGGTCTCCTCACTGAACTGCAGCTTCCTTGCGGATACACCCACAGAAGCAAGCCTGGTCTTTGACGGGGGATGGGTCCGGATGGAATCCATGTGGTTCACACCGGGGCCCATCACCCTGCACCTGCCGGACCGGGAACCGCAACGCATCGAATTCCCTGAACCGGGTAATGGTTACCGGTATGAAGCCGAAGAGCTCATGCGCTGCCTGGACGAGGGACTTCAAGAAAGTCCCCTGCTACCGCTGGATTTCAGTCTGGAACTAATGGAAACCCTCGACCGGGTGCGCAGCATCTGCGGCATACGTTATGAACAGGATCAACCCTATAATACACACCGAAAATGAAAAAGACCATTGTCCTTATCCTTCCGGCCCTCCTGCTGCTCGTATCATGCGCTCCCAAAAAGGAAGCCGGCCGGCCACCGAACATCGTCATCATCCTGGCCGATGACCTGGGCTTCGGCGATCTGAGCTGTTTCGGACAGGAAAGGTTCAGCACACCGAACATCGACCGCCTTGCTGCAGAGGGAATGCGGCTGACCCGGCATTACGCAGGCTCTACGGTTTGTGCACCTTCACGTTCGGCACTTATGACAGGCCAGCACACGGGCCATACCCCCATCCGGGGCAACCGTGGCATTCCCCCGGAAGGCCAGTGGCCTCTTCCGGATGAAAGCCTGACCCTGGCAGAGATGCTGAAGCAGAAGGGCTATGTGTGCGGTGCCTTCGGTAAATGGGGACTGGGAGGTCCCGGTTCCGAAGGCGATCCGCTGAACCAGGGATTCGACGTATTTTTCGGTTACAACTGCCAGACCCTGGCGCATAATTACTATCCCCTGCACCTATGGGACAATTCAGAAAAGCTGATCCTGCCCGGCAATGAGGGGAACGGCAGGGGCACATACGCCCCGTTCCTGATCCATGAGAAAGCCCTTTCTTTTATCGAAAATAATCGGGAACGCCCCTTCTTCCTGTATTATCCAAGCATCATCCCACATGCCGAACTCATTGCACCGCAGGACCGGATGGCCCGGTACAGGGACAGCTTCCCTCCCGAAAAACCTTACCTGGGTGCAGAGCCGGGAGACCCCAGGTACAAGGCCGGCGCTTATGGTTCGCAGGCGGAACCGCATGCTGCCTTCGCGGCTATGATCGGCATCCTGGATGAGCAGGTAGGGGAACTTCTTCAAAAGATCGTTGACCTGGGACTGGCTGAAAATACCCTGGTCATTTTTTCGTCCGACAACGGTCCGCACCTGGAAGGCGGTGCCGACCCGGATTACTTTAACAGCAACGGGGCATTCCGGGGCTACAAACGGGATCTGTACGAAGGGGGCATCCGAGTGCCCGCCATCGCCTGGTGGCCCGGTAAAATAAAGGCAGGAACGGAATCGGACCACCTTTCGGCTTTCTGGGACCTGTACCCAACCCTGGCCGAACTGACCGGGCAGGAAGTGCACGATTCCGTGGACGGACTTTCCTGCCTCCCCGTGCTGACCGGTGATACGAGCACCCGGGAGCATGAATACCTCTACTGGGAATTCCATGAGATGAATGGAAAGCAGGCACTTCTAAAGGGGGACTGGAAACTGGTGAGGCTGGATGTTCTCGTTCCTGGAGGCATGCGAACCGAACTGTATCATCTCGCGGATGACCCGGGCGAAACAAAGGACATTTACGGAAAGTACCCCGAAAAACTGAATGAACTGGAAACCCTGCTCACCCGCTGCCGATGGGAATCCCCGGACTTCCCCTTCTTGCGCGGACCAACGGAAAATACCCCTGCACCGTGATCCGGGCCTTCTATTTGAAGTACATTTTTTATATTTTAGGGTGATCACTTAAAACCATCTGTTATGGCAATGGTAAAACTCGGAAATTCCAGTCTCGAGGTTTCCCAGATTACGTTCGGGGCTTGGGCCATAGGAGGCTGGATGTGGGGAGGAACGGATGAAAAGAAGGCGAGGAAGGCACTGAATGCGGCCATCGAAATGGGGATAACTTCCATCGACACGGCTCCGGCATACGGCTTCGGGCTTAGCGAGCAACTCGTGGGGGAAGCGATACAGGGGAAACGTGACCGGGTCCAGATCCTTACAAAATACGGCCTGAGATGGGACACCCGGCAGGGAGAATTTTTTCTCCCCACAAGGATGAACGACGGAACCCCCGTTAACATCTACCGGTATGCCGGCAGGGATAGCATCATACAGGAATGCGAAGAAAGCCTCCGGAGGTTAAAAACGGACTACATAGACCTCTACCAGATTCACTGGTCCGATCCCACCACGCCTGCTGAAGAAAGCATGCAGGCCGTTCAAAAACTCATACAGCAGGGGAAAGTCAGGCACGCGGGAGTATGCAATTACTCAGTGGAGGATATGAACAGGGCCGGCAAGGTGCTTGAATTGACATCCAACCAGTTGGCCTACAGTATGTTACGAAGAGAAATAGAGGAGGCAACCATCCCCTATTGCATTGAGAACAACATTGGAATCCTCGTTTACAGTCCCCTGCAAAGAGGAATACTCGCCGGGAAAATAAAACCCGAGCACCAGTTCAGAAGGGGGGATTCAAGGCCCGATACACCTTACTACAAGCTCGGGAACATCATCCGGATCAACGAATTCCTGGATGAGATCCGTCCCATTGCACGGAACCGCAATGTCAGCCTGGCCCAACTGGTGCTGAGGTGGACCCTGCAACAACCCGGCATCAGTTGCCTTCTGACCGGTATAAGGAACGAGGAGCAGCTCGTTGAAAACGTGGGCACCCTGGATTTTGAACTCAGCCCGGATGAGATGAGTGCCGTGGACGGGCATCTTGATAAGCTGGAATTAATCCTGGATGAATAGGAATCAACCGGCTATGAGCAGATATATACTGAAAGATTTTCCGGATAGCGCAGCGCTGCTGTTCAATTACCAGAGCAAGGGAGCAAAGGATGTCCCACAGGTCAATGCCCACCTGCATACCCCCCATTCATTCAGTTCCTTTGAAAGCATCCCGGCCCTTTTCGAGCAGGCTGTTAAAGAAGATGTGCGGGTGCTCGGAATCAACGATTTCTTCCTGGCGGACGGTTTCCGGGAATTTTATGAGCATGCACTGAAAAACAGGATCTTCCCGATGTTCAACATCGAGATCGTGGGACTGATGGTCAAGGAGCAATACGACCGTTTCCGGATAAACGATCCGGAGAATCCGGGCCGCACCTACCTTTCGGGAAAAGGACTGGATTACCCTTTCCACCTGGATGAACATCTGGCATGCCGGCTCAATCAAACCAGGCTCGAGGTGCAAATGCACCTCAAGGATATCATTGAGAAGGCCGGCCGTACCATCCGGGAGATGGATCCCGGTCTTGACCTGAAATATTCAGAGATAAAGCGGGTATTTGCCATGGACTTTGTCACGGAAAGGCATATAAGCAAGGCCATCCGGGCCCTGATCTTCGAGCGTTACAGGAACCGCCCCGAACGCAGCAGGAAAATCCAGCAAATCTGCGGGGAGGACGAAACCATAACTGAAATAAGCGATCACGCCCAGGTCGAGAACAGGATACGTTCCCGGTTCCTGAAATCCGGAGGCAAGGCATTCGTCGCCGAGGAACCCACTGCATTCGTTTCCGTTTCGGAAACGCTGCTGATCATACTGAATGCCGGCGGAATCCCATGCTATAGCGTTTTGCTGGACGATGAGTCCGGGAGCTGTACCGAATACGAGGCCAACAAGCAGATCCTGATGAACGAATTGCTCTCGCACAACATACACTGTATCGAATTCCTTCCCTTCCGGAACCATCCGGACATACTTAAGGATTATGTTCGGTTTTTCGACGGCAACGGTTTTTTAATCCTGTTCGGAACGGCCCACAGTACGCCGGAAAAAAAACCGCTCAGGGTTTGTACCCGTGACGGAAATTTCCTGGATGATGAACTCTGCGCCACCGCTCATAACGGTGCCGCTGTCGTGGCAGCTCACCAGTATTTAAGGGCGAGGGGGGAAACGGGATATGTGGACGCGCAGGGCGATCCCAGGATCGACCGTCTCGATGAATTCAGAGCCCTGGGCAAGGCTGTCATCAACGAATTTATCCACGGGACCATACCATCATAGGAAATGCAAAAACCCAACATGATCCGGCACCTTGTCCTGGCCATCGGCTTTTGCCTGATCCCTGTGACAGGCCATGCTTTTGTGGCCGATTCCCTGCCGGATGTGGACACCTCGAACCTGCTCACCTTTACCCTGTTCCCGGAGATGGATCCCTTCGAATCCGACGAACCGATACGGATCAGCCTGGAATTCGACATGAAAAAATTCCTGAGGGAAAAATACGGGGATGAATACCAAGAGGCGGTGCTTCGCTACACAAGCGTTACCGGTTCGCCCGTCGAGCGCAGGATCCGCATCCGGTCGAGGGGAGATTTCCGCAGGAGCCACTGTAATTTCCCCCCGGTCAAGCTGAATTTCAAGAAGACCGGGGACGGGGAAGGCTACCTGAACGACATCACATCCCTGAAACTGGTAACCCATTGCAAGGGCAGTTCAACCTACCAGCAGTATATCCTGAAGGAATACCTGGTCTACCGCATGTTCAACATTCTGACCGACAACAGTTACCGGGTGCGCCTTTTCGAGATCGAATACGTGGATTCCGAAGGCCGGAGGAAAACCCTGCATAAATACGGTTTCATCATTGAAAGCCATAATCACCTGGCCCAGCGTCTGAACGCCCTCAGGATAGAACGGCAGGGCATCCCTACCTGGCTGACGGAACCGTACCAGACAAACCTGATGACCCTGTTTCAGTATATGATCGGCAATACGGACTGGGCCATCATGAACCAGCACAACATCCGGCTGTTCAAGTCCGCGGATTACAGGGTGACTTACCCGATTGCCATCCCGTACGACTTCGATTACTGCGGTATGGTCAACGCAGACTATGCCGTTCCGCCGGAAGGACTCGGCATCGAGTCCGTTCGGGAACGGGTCTACCGGGGTTACTGCATGGACCGTGAGGAAGATTACCAGGAGTACATCCGGGCCTTCCTCGATCATAAAGACGAGCTGTTTGCGCTGGTGGAGCATTTTCCCCTGCTTGACGCGTCGAACAGGAATGAAATGCTGGAGTATCTGGGGGAATTCTTTATGATCGTAGAAAATCCGAAGATGACCAGGATGTATATTATAAACCGGTGCAGGAAGATACCGAAAAAATAGGAAAACCCGTTCATCCTGTGGAGAGGGCATCCGCGAATTCCCTGGATATGTAATTATCGTAATGCATGCAGACATGGGATGCAAAACGGATCCCGGTCCGGGCCATTCCCTCCAGTTCGCCAGCGGTGATCCCTTCCAGGTCAGCCCTTTCAATCCCGTGCCTGAGCAAATAATGCACGACTCCCGCGTTGAAATTATCCCCTGCCCCGATGGTGCTGACCGGTTCTATGGGTTCTGCGGGGACACGCAGGCAGATGTTATTCTTGAAGACGTGAACTTCACGGGAATTCTGCGTGTACAGCAGGATCCGTGACCCGGTCGCAATGCGTGCGGCCACCTTTTCCGGTTCTCCCAGCCCGAAGATCAGATCGAAATCCTCGTCTGATCCGCGTATAATGTCGGCATAATTTATGTTCTCCAGGATCCGCGGCATCATTTCTTCCAGGTCGGCAAGGTGGGCCTTCCTGAAATTCGGATCGTAAAGGATCAGTGCCCCCTTCTTTCGGCCCGTTTCCAGAAAGCGGAGGACCGAATCCCTGACCTCGGGGGTGCCTGCATAAATCGATCCGAATACGATGAGGTCCCTTCTGTCCAGTTCATCCGGGAGAGCCTCCAGGCGCTTCTCAGGAAAATCCTTGTAAAAGGAATAGCTGGCGTTCCCGTCACGGTCCAGGAATGCAATGGCCAGTGCAGATTTACCATCCCCATAGCGGTTCACGTATGCGGTATTGACCCCGTTTTCGGCAAGGTAGGAATCGATAAGCCTGCCCACATCATCCGTAGCGTATTCACTGATGAAACGGGGATTCCAGCCCAGTCTTCCAAGGGACACAAAAGCATTCAGGACCGAACCTCCCGGTTTTGCCGTAACGGGCTGGCCGTCCCTGAATATGATGTCGAGGACCGTCTCGCCGAATCCGTAAACCCTTCTGGAGGCTTTTGCTTTCATCGTATTGGAGGCTGGTCCAGGCACCGGATTATTTCACCAGGGCAGAGATGGCTTTGAATTCCTCCGTGCCGGAATACCGGCAGAGCTCAAACAGGATCGATTCGTAAGAACTCAGAACGGCGCCCTCCCTTTTCATTCTTTCCAGGGCGGTTTTTTTATCGGACGGTTTTCTGGATGAGATGCAATCTTCAATGACAACCGGCTTATACCCCCTTTCCACCATGTCGAGGACCGTCTGGAGGACACAGACGTGGGCTTCAATGCCTGCAATCAGGATGCAGGTACACCCCGTACCTTCCAGGGCCATCAGGAACCTGGGTTCGTCGCAACAGGAGAATGCGGTCTTTTCAATGTGCCGGAAAGGCTCGAACAAAGCACGGATGGAAGGAATGGTAGCTCCCAGTCCCTTGCTGTACTGCTGGGTTACAAGAAGGGGAATCCCCAGAACCTGCAGACCCTGTATCAGCACCCCTGTGTTTTTTTCGACCGCATCGTTTTCGTGGATGTGCGGGAACAGCTTTTCCTGTACATCGATGATCAGTGCCGCGGCATTATCCCTTTGTACTCTCATTTGCTGGATGGTTTCTGGATTTATCCCCAAGGTACCCCCCGTGGTGCCGCCTGGCATAATCCTTTGCCGTGAATCCGATCCGGTTCATCTGAAGGACGACCAGGATGTCGCCTATCACCGTCATGGTGGTGGTCGATGTCGTCGGTGTTAGCCTCAGGGGACAGATTTCTGCAGGACTGCCGGTGTGCAGCACGACATCGGCCACTTCTGCAAGTCCGCTGCCCGGATTCCCGGTAATCAATATGAGCGGCAGCCTTCCGTTCAGGTTCCCGGCAAGGTCCACCAGTTCAATGATCTCCCTGGTTTTGCCGGAATTGCTGATAAGCAGGAGAAGGTCTTTTTCCTGTATAATCCCCAGATCTCCGTGCTGGGCGTCGCTGGGATGTAAAAATACGGCTGGTGTACCGGTTGAGCTGAAAGTGGTCGACATGTTCAGGGCTATCTGCCCGGCCTTGCCCATTCCGGAGCACACCAGCTTGCCCCCATGTTCGTGTACCCTGTCATGTATCAGGTCCGTCGCCCTGTAAAAGGCATCTGTTACGGGTATGCCAAGGATGGCATCCGCCTCCTGTTTTAAAAGATCCATGATGTCTTTCATGCTTTGCTGCATTACGTGTACGCCAAGACCATTTCTTTCAGTTTGTTCAGGTCCGCATTGAACCTCCGGATACCTTCCGAAAGTTTTTCGGTTGCCATGGCATTTTCGTTCAGCATCCAGCGGAAGGCCTTCTCATCCAGGGATATCTTCTCAAACCCTGACGATCGGGCTTCTTCGGGATCCAGTTTACGCTCCAGTTCACCTTCCGTTCCCTCGAGTTCTGCCAGCAGGGCCGGTGATATGGTGAGCAGATCGCAGCCCGCCAGCTCAATGATTTCCTCCGCATTCCTGAAACTGGCCCCCATGATCTCCGTGGCATACCCGAACTTCTTATAATAATTATAGATATCCCTTACCGAAAGGACCCCCGGATCCTCCGCTCCCGGAATATAGTCCACTCCCCTGTCCTTACGATGCCAGTCATATATCCTTCCTACAAATGGCGAAATGAGCTGAACGCCTGCCTCGGCGCAGGCAATGGCCTGTGTCATGCTGAAAAGCAGGGTGAGATTGCAGTGTATCCCCTCCTTTTCCAGGATTTCCGCTGCACGGATTCCCTCCCAGGTGGTTGCAAGTTTGATCAGGATCTTATCCCTGGAAATGCCTTCCTGCTCGTAAAGCCCGATCAGCTTCCTTGCCTTGGCTATGGAAGCATCCGCATCAAAGGACAGGCTGGCGTCCACCTCGGTCGACACCCGGCGGGGCACCACCTTCAGGATTTCGATGCCGAAATTCACGGCCAGTTTGTCCAGAATCTCGTCCAGGCGATCCTCCACAGAGCCCGACCGGTCTTTCCCGTAAGCAACGGCGTCCGTGATCAGGGACCGGTACTTCTCATCCTGGGCGGCGGCATAGATAAGCGATGGATTGGTAGTTGCGTCAATGGGCCTGAACCTTTCAACGGCTTTAAAATCTCCCGTATCGGCCACAACCTGAGTATACTGCTTCAGTTGTTCCAGAAAATTCATTGCAGATAACCCTCTTTTATCAATTTAACGTCGGCCCAAAGATAATTGATATAAGTTTATTAAAAGGGAATTAATTATCTGTATTTTTAGGTGAAATCTTCAAACTCAAGCAGGGATGAGATCCATGGCCCTTACCGGTCTGTCCGAAATGGGAATGATCACGGAACCGGATCCAGTATTGCGGAACGGATCGGATGTCCTGATCCGTGTCACTCACATGGGAGTTTGCGGTTCGGATATGCACTACTATACCACCGGGCGGATCGGCAGCAACCGGGTCGAGTACCCTTTCGTCCTGGGACACGAAGGGTCCGGCATCATCGAAAAAACAGGGAAAGGCGTCAAACGACTCAGACCGGGTCAGCGCATAGCCATCGAACCGGCCATGTCCTGCCGGCAATGCGACCAGTGCCTTGCGGGAAGGCCGCATACCTGCAGGAACCTCAGGTTCCTGGGCAACCCGGGGCAACATCCGGGCCTTCTTTCCGAATACATCGTTCTCCCGGAACATTCCTGCTACCCGCTTCCCGATCGGCTCGATAACGAACCGGCCGTTCTTTCTGAACCCCTTTCCATCGCGATCTGGGCCGTCGATCTGGCCGGCAGCGTGCCCGGCAGCAGCATCGGGATTCTGGGCAGCGGCCCCATCGGCATGTGCGTCCTGCTGTATTGCCTCCACCTGGGAGCCGAAAATATCTTTATGACGGATAAACTGGACTACCGGCTTGAAATGGCAGCAGCCGCGGGTGCAGGATGGACCGGCAACCCGGACAAAGAGAATATCGTATCCGGGATTCTGGATAAGGATCGAAGCGGCCTCGATATCATCTTCGATTGCTGCGGGATGCAGGAGGCCATGGATCAGGCAGTGGAACTTGTAAAACCCGGTGGAAAGATCATGATCGTTGGCATCCCCGAATTTGACAACTGGGTGTTTCCTGCGGACCTGATCCGGAGAAAGGAAATCTGCTTCCAGAACGTCCGAAGGCAGAACGACCGCCTGCGGAAGGCCATTAGCCTGATTGCCGATGGACGGGTGGAACCCACCCAACTGGTAACCCACCGCTTTCCATTTGTGGAAAGTCCCTCGGCATTCGACCTGGTATCCGTATACGGCGACGGTGTCATGAAGGCCATCATTGAACTGTAAGCCGGAAATGAAACGCTTTATCCATATCCTGACAATCCTTTCCCTGCTGGCCTCTCTGCCGGATTGCCAGAGGAGAACGGGGACGAAACCCTTCCGCTCTTACTGGGAGCAACTTCCGGACCGGTACTGGATCGGTCCCGAATTCTGGGCCAACCGTCTCCAGGACTGGCGATTGCATAACGGCAGGGTGGAGTGCCTTAACCCAGAACTCCCGAAGCGCACACTGCACTTTCTCGAATGTTACCTTTCCGGACGCCCGGGCTCCCTTGATATGCAAGTTGCCACGGGATCGATCCGCAGGGGCGGGGGACCGGGAGCCGGGGACTACAGTGGTTTCCTGATCGCGGCCGGGAACGAGTCCATGGATTACCGGCGACGGGCACTGATCCACGGGGCCTGTGGACGGGGAGGAGGCATGATTGCAGCGGTCAGCTCCCGGGGAAAAATATTCCTGCTTGACAATGAAACCGGGCAAACATTGTGTTCGGCTGAAATGCAGGCAAAGCCCGGCGTACCGGTCCCGGAATCCTTCCTCCTTTCGCTGGTAATGACACCGAGAGGGGAATTGTACCAGGTCCGGCTCTGTGCATCCGATCCCGAAACCAGGGAAGAACTTGCCGGTCTGGATACCCTTATAAGCCGGACGGGAAATTTCAGCGGCAGCCTTGCGCTTGTTTGCAACGGCGGCCCTTTCTGGTTTTCCGGCTGGGAGATCTCAGGATCCAAGGTCCGAATGGCCCGGGAACATGAACTGGGACCGGTCATCGGCACCCTCTACACCCTGAGTGACCGGACACTGAAATTAACGGCTCAGCTTCCGCCCCTCAGCGAATCGGACGAGCAGGTGGTGGAATTCCAGGTCCGGGACGCCCGTGCACGTGAGTGGAAAACCCTGGCAACCAGTCAGATAATGATCCCACAGTACACGGCAAATTTCCGGGTAAACAACTGGATGGAGGAGGTTCGTTCAGACTACCGGATCGTATATAAGCTCCCCAACCGGAACGGTTCCCTCACCCCGTTTTACTACTACGGTGTGATCGTCCAGGACCCGGGAAACCGTGATGAATTGGTCGTGGCGGCATTTACGGGAAACAGCAACAGTCACGGCGGCATAACCGGGAAATCCTATGATTTCTCCGAACGGATCTGGTTCCCGCACGAAGATCTGATTTCCTCCGTAGCAAAACATCAGCCGGACCTGCTCATTTACACCGGGGATAATGTTTACGAGGGCAGGCCCACCCCTGCGGACCTGAGTTCCGTCCAGAACACGGCACTGGACTACCTTTATAAGTGGTATATGTTCCTATGGGCGCACGGGGACCTGACCCGGAACATTCCATCCATTACCATCCCGGACGACCACGACGTCTACCAAGGAAACCTCTGGGGAGCCTCCGGCGTAAAAGCGCCTGCCCGTCCCCCTTCCGGCACATATCCGGATTATTACCGGGGAATGGAAGGCTACTGGCAGCAGGACCAGGGTGGGTATAAACTTCCACCCGAACTGGTTAACATGATCCAGCAAACCCAGACAAGCCACCTTCCGGATCCCTATGACCCCTCGCCTGTCCGGCAGGGCATAGGGGTTTATTATTGCAATATGAATTATGGAAGGGTAAGCTGGGCCATCCTGGAGGACCGCAAATTCAAATCCGCCCCCGCAAGAATACACCCCGAATACCACATCGTAAACGGATTCGCCCAGGCCAGGAGAGTGGATGGCAGACAGCTGGATTCCCCGGACGCAACCCTGCTGGGCGAACGCCAGTTATCCTTTCTGAGGGACTGGGCGGGGGACTGGCAAGGCGTTGACATGAAGGTTGCTATCAGCCAGACACTGCTCGCCAACCTGACGACCTATCCCGATACTTTCCTTACCGATGCCCATACGCCAAGGCTTCCTGCCCTGCCCCCCGGAGTCATCCCGAAAGATTACCGAAAAGCAAGGGATATGGATTCGAACGGCTGGCCTCAGACCGGAAGGAACAAAGCACTCAATGAGCTGCGAAAGGGCTTTGCACTCATGATATGCGGCGACCAGCACCTAGGTTCGGTCCTTCACCACGGAATCGATGACTGGGAGGATGCAGGTTATTCTTTCTGTGTGCCTTCCATAGCCAATCTGTGGCCTCGACGCTGGTTCCCTTCCTCCCCCGGGGATGACCACCAGCCAGGCATGCCACCGTATACGGGACGGTACCTGGACGGATTCGGCAACCGCATAACCGTCCACTCCGTCTCAAATCCACAGCAGTCAGGGAAGGAACCGGCCCTGCTTCACGATGCTGCTCCGGGATACGGCATCATACGGCTGAATAAAAGGTCCCAGTTCATCACGCTGGAATGCTGGCCCAGGCATTGCGACCCTGAAGCATACAACGCAAGCCAGTACCCGGGGTGGCCGGTGACCCTGCGGATGGAGGACAATTACGGCAGGAAGAAGGATTTCTGGCTGCCCCCGATGAGCATTGAAGGACTCGAACGCCCACCTGTTCTGCAAATCGTAGATGAAATAACGGGTGAAATCATTTACACCCTCCGTATACCATCCAGTAAATACCAGCCCGGAGTATTTGAAGAAGGCACCTATACGATCAGGCTGAGTGAGCCGGGAACGGCTCATTTGAAAACCATACCGGGCCTGGTTTCCATTAATTCAAAGGAGCAGGATACCTTGCTGGTCGTCTTTCAATGATCCCGTCCCTATAGTTTTATCACAACATAATTATTAACCTAAATCGAGTGCATTATGAAGACAATTGCTTGTCGATTATCATTTTTAATTTTGGTTGCATTTCTGCTTTCACCCTTTTCGGTTCTGAGGGCACAGGAAGATGAAGCAGAATCTCCGATCAGCATTGGGGCAGACATGGTAAGCCGTTACGTGTGGAGGGGGCTTGATTACGGAGCCTCGCCCAGCATCCAGCCCAATATCGAGGCCGGTTTTGGTGGATTTGCCATTGGAGCCTGGGGTGCTTATACAACAAACCTGCCGGGCATCCAGGAGATGGATCTTTACGTTTCCTACACCATAAAGGATGTCGTAACGGCAGGAGTAACCGATTATTTCTTCCCGAATGAGGTATTCGGTTACGATTACTATGAATACAGGAAAGATTCCACCAATCATGTGATGGAAGGCTTTGCAACCTTCAACGGGCTGGAAAACCTTCCTCTGACAGCCACGGTCGGGGTTAACTTTTACAACGACTCAAACAACTCGATTTATTTTGAGCTTGGATACGGTTTTTCGATTCTCGATGTGTTCCTGGGTGCAGGAAACGGCATCTATACCACCGACGGCAATTTTGGGCTGGTGAATTTGGGCATTAAAGCAAGCAAGGAGATACCGGTGACCGAGAAGTACGGATTGCCCGTTTCGGTATCCCTTATAACCAATCCGGATGCCGGTCAGATCCACCTGGTATTCGGAATATCCTTCTAGGATGCCCCTCGCTGAAAAAAGGGCATCGACCAGGAATCGACGCCCTTTTTCAGTACTCACATGAATCAGGACCACTGTTTTACCATTTGCCTGTCTTTGCCATGCTTGGTTTAGGAAAATTCTTAAGGGGTTCGGTATATTTCCGGATGTCTTCTTCGGGCAGTGAATAATCGACAAGTTGTCCGTTCAGGAACTTGTCGTACCCCACCAGGTCGAGAAGCCCGTGACCGCTCAGGTTGAAAAGGATCACCTTCTCCTTGCCTTCCTCCTTCGCTTTCATGGCTTCCTGGATGGTTGCCGCCACCGCATGGCTGGTTTCAGGTGCCACCACGATCCCCTCGGTCTTTGCAAACAAAATGGCCGACTCATAAGCTTCGAGCTGATGTATCGACCTGGGATTCAGCAATCCTTCCACCGTTGCCTGGCAAACCAGGGGTGACATCCCGTGGTACCGGAGTCCCCCGGCATGGATGGGGGGCGGTATGAATTCGTGACCCAGCGAATACATGGGGAGCAGCGGTGTCATGCAGGCCACATCCCCATGGTCGTATGCGAAGGGAGCACGCGTCAGGGTTGGGCAGGAAGAAGGTTCGACGGGTATGATGTCGATGTCCTTGCCATGGATCTTGTCGTAAACAAAGGGAAAGGCGGTTCCCGCAAAGTTGCTGCCCCCTCCTGCGCATCCTATGATGATATCGGGCGTTTTCTCACCAAATATCTCCAGCTGTTTCTTTATCTCCTGTCCGATGATGGTCTGATGGAGCATGACATGGTTCAGCACGGACCCGAGGCTGTATCGGGTCTTTCCGCTTTTATCGGTTACGGCTGCTTCGATCGCTTCCGATATGGCGATCCCGAGGCTTCCCGGAGTGTCGGGGTCTTTGGCGAGGATGTGCCTGCCTGCTTGGGTCTCGTCACTGGGACTGGCCACGCAGTTGGCTCCCCAGGAGGCCATCAGCATCTTGCGAAAGGGTTTCTGATCGAAGCTAACCCTTACCATGAAGACCTTGCATTCCAGTCCCAGCAAAGAGCAGGCAAAGGCAAGGGCAGATCCCCACTGTCCGGCACCGGTCTCGGTGGTCAGTTTTTTGATCCCGAACTCCTTATTATACCAGGCCTGGGCAACAGCGGTGTTGGGTTTGTGGCTTCCGGCCGGGGAAATGGATTCGTTCTTGTAATAGATTTTGGCAGGTGTACCCAGGGCCTTTTCCAGGTGGTATGCCCGGTGCAGCGGGGTTGGCCGCCACCGGTAAAGCAGTTCCAGCACGCCTTCAGGAATGTCGATCCATCGATCGGGACTGACTTCCTGCTCAATCAGGTTCATTGGAAATACAGGGGCGAGCATGTCCGGGGATATCGGATTGCCATCGGGGCCCAGAGGCGGCTGCAAAGCTGTGGGCAGATCTGCTGCCAGGTTGTACCATTGCTTTGGCATGTCTTTCTCAGAAAGGAAAACTTTGTAATTTTTACTCATAGCTGTATGATTTTTAAATACAAAAAGGGCACGTTATAACCAACATGCCCTTTTTATTACGGTTATTTTTTATTGCATATTGCCTACAACACCCTCGTGAAGCTACGCCAGCACCAGCGCCAGGTCGGAAAAGCGGTGGATGTAGTGCAATGCATGGTTCTGGATTTACGATCCTAAAATAGCAATAAAATTATAAAAGTCAATCGTTTGGGCTTTTTTTTTACGAAGCCGTATCTTTGTCAGAAACCAGCACTCATGAAAAAGATAGAAATCCTGTTCCTCCTTGCGATCCTTACCGCATGTAATCCGACCGTGGTCTTCCGGGAACCGCAACCGCAGGGCAAAAAAAATCTCACGAGCTTCCCGCCCGCATACAGGGGCGTCTACATGGAACTGGACGACAGTTCCATTTACATCATTAAACCGGATAAAATCCTTGAAAGATATGAGGAGAACCTGGCAAACCC
Organism: uncultured Bacteroides sp.; assembly: GCA_964575235.1. Classification (GTDB taxonomy): domain Bacteria; phylum Bacteroidota; class Bacteroidia; order Bacteroidales; family SM23-62; genus SM23-62. The sequence goes on along the minus strand of CAZNQG010000003.1, from coordinate 1,806 downwards.
TGTAGAGGAGGTTATCGAAGACGGGGATGCAGAACTGTCGGGCGGGATGCTTCTCATAAAGGATTCGGACCTCAGGTTTCCCGTGGACGTCCGGAATGATTCGGTTTTCGGCAGAATCGTGATCTATGACACGGTGTTCAGCATAGTCCGGGGCGACCGGCTCCGTAAAATGGGTAAGGATTATTTTCTGAATCTACCCACCGACACCCTGTGGATGGTGGTAAAACTGAATTTCGACCGCGGCGGGAGGGCTTTTCTTTTCGATATCGACCACGTAAAAGAAATGGAACTCTTCAGTCAATACTGTAACGTTGAAGTAATCAATGACAAGGATGGGAATCCGATAAAATACATCCTTTCCCCAACGGCCAAAGAACTGAAAAAACTGTTAAAGCAGGGAACCTTTACAGAGAAAACCGAATACCTGCGCCTGTCTCAGGAAGACATCAAGTAATCATGAATGGCCGCTGCGGCCTGCCTTCCGGAATAAATGGCCGTCACGACAAGGCTGGCACCATTTCTCGCATCTCCGGCGGCAAAAACCTTTTCATGGCTGGTAGAAAAAGCATGGTCGGTGACGATGTTCTTGCGGCTGTTCACCTTAAGTCCGAGCGAACGTATAATCCCTTCCTGCACCGGGTGAAGGAAACCGAGCGACAGCAATACCAGGTCGGCCTCTATGAATTCTTCAGTTCCCTGTATTTCATGCATTTTTAACTGTCCCTTCGGATCCCGGGTCCAGTCCACCTGCACCAGTTCCAGTCCCATGACCTGCCGCATATCGCCAACGAATTTTTTGGTGGACAGGCTCCACCTGCGTATGCAGCCTTCCTCGTGTGAGGTGGATGTTTTGAGCTTCTGGGGATTGAACGGCCAGTTCGGATTTTCCTTGCCGTCCACTTCCCGGGGCTGGGGGAGGATCTCGATCTGCGTAATGGAACTGGCCCCCTGCCTCACAGCAGTGCCTACACAGTCCGACCCGGTATCGCCCCCGCCCAGCACCACTACGTTTTTATCCCTCGCATTGATGAGGTAATCGTAGGGAATTTCGAGACCACGGCTGATTTTGTTCTGCTGCCTGAGATAATCCATGGCAAAATGGATTCCATCCAGGTCCCTGCCTTCGATTTGGAGGTCTCGGGGCTCCTCCGCCCCTATGGCGATGCATAAAGCGTCGTATGAATCAACCAGTCCCCCGGCGTCCAGATTCTTGCCGACCTCCTGGCCGTACTGAATCTGCACCCCTTCGGCAAGCATGATGTTTAGCCTGCGGTCGACTACATCCTTGTTCAGCTTGAAGTCCGGAATGCCATAACGCAACAGTCCCCCGGCCGCATCTTCCTTCTCGAAAACCGTGACCAGGTGCCCTGCCTTGTTCAACTGGTCGGCGCATGCGAGTCCCGCGGGACCCGAACCTATCACGGCCACCTTCTTGCCCGTACGGTAACCGGGTGGGTTGGGCCTGATGTAGCCCTCCCGAAAAGCCATTTCCGTGATCGCGGCTTCGTTCTCCCGGATGGTGACCGGTGATTTGTCTATGGTCAGGACGCAGGCATCCTCGCAGGGTGCGGGACAGATCCTTCCCGTAAATTCCGGAAAATTATTTGTCGTATGCAGCACCTGGCTGGCCTTTTTCCATTCCCCCCTGTACAGCAGGTCGTTGAACTCGGGAATAATATTTATGACCGGGCATGCCCAGTGACAGAACGGGACCCCACAATCCATGCAGCGGGCAGCCTGCAGTTTCCTGTCCTCCGAATTCAGGGTTTGTTCAACTTCTCCGAAGTCGTGTATCCTGTCCTGTAC
>CAZNQG010000002.1:0-63841 GCA_964575235.1 uncultured Bacteroides sp. | reverse complement strand
GGTCAGGGCATGCAACGATACCATGAGTTCGCGTTATTCAAATACATATACCCTGACCGCCCTGTATCGGAACGGCCAGCCCTTGCCGGCTGAGAAGCCGGTGCCCGCAGACGGTGTGCACATGGTCCCCGTCGACCAGGTGCTTTCCTGGAAGAGCGGATGGCTCGCGACATCCCACGATGTGTATTTCGGTACCGAATACCCGCCGGAATTTGCTGGTAACTTTACCGATGACTCTTACGACCCTGGCGAACTGGAACGGGCCGTCACCTATTACTGGCGCATAGACGAGGTGAACGACAGCGGGACTACACCGGGTCGAGTCTGGACTTTCACGGCCGATTCCACGCCGCCGGCGGGTTACGCGGAGATCCTTACGGATGGAACGATGGAGCTTGCAATATATCCGAACCCGGCGGGGGAATGGATCCGGGTAATCCTCCCGGGCGAAACCGGAACGGCGATGCTGAGTATTTACGACCCATCGGGCCGGCGGGTCAGGGAGGTTTTCGTGCCTGATCCCGACCTTCACAAGGGCCCGGTAAGCCTGCCGGTGGGTGAACTTCCGGCGGGCATCTACCATTTCGTGGCTTGGTTCTCCGAATCCCCAGACCATCCGGTCCGGACACGCTCCGCCCGGTTCATGATCACCCGGTGAAATGTAAATATGGAATACCGCTGTATAATTTATAAGGGCTGACCGGCCGGCAGGGTTCCGGTTTGTGCAATAAACCTTATAATTCTCGACACAAATGTTGCAGACTGGACCGTTTCCCATAACTTACATTTGTGGATGTTAACCATAAAGATCATCCCGCTATGAAAGCAATAAAGTATCCATTGATCTGCCTGCTGGTTCTGTTTTCAGTGAAACCGGCGGCGGCCCAGCGCCCCGATTTTTCCCTGGCCGGTTTTGCCACCCTGAACGGGGGGACAACCGGTGGCGAAGGGGGCGCGGAGGTAGTGGTCAGCAACTACGCGGATCTTAAAAACTATGCCGAAAAGGCGACCGATCCCTACATCATCAAGGTCAGCGGCACCATCAGGGGGTCCGGTTCGGTGGCCGCCGGCACCTACGACGGCTCGGTCACCGTCGGGTCGAACAAGAGCATCGTCGGAATGGACAGCTCGGCCTTCCTGGATGGTGTGGGACTTAAACTGGCAGGCGGGTCGAACGTCATTATACAGAACATACGGATATCCTTTATCAGCATAGCCGAGGCCATACCGGAAGGTTCGCACGACATTCCGGGGATCTACAGCGAACTGGGCGACGAGGGCCGGGCCCAGATCCTGGTCAACGGGGGGGACCTCATTTCCATCCAGAATACCAGCAGGAACATCTGGATCGACCACTGCGAACTGTACTCCGAGGACCCCGCCGTACAGCCGAACAAGGACCTTTACGACGGGCTGATCGATATCAAGCACCAGACCGGATTCATCACCATTTCCTGGTGTTATTTTCACGACCATTACAAGGTGCACCTGATGGGGTCGAACGATGCGGACCTTTACGAGGACCGGAAGGTCACTTACCATCACAACCGTTACGAGAACATCAATTCCCGCCTTCCCATGTGCCGTGGGAGCGTCGTTCATGTTTTCAACAATTACGTCTTTAAGGCCCTGGGTTCCTGCGTGGACACCCGCATCGGGGCCTGCATCCGGGTGGAGAGGAATTATTACGAACAGTCGAAGAACACCGTTCGTTCTGCCAGCTCCGACGGCTTCGCCGAGCGGATCGACAACCGGGAGGTGGATTGTTCTAACACTTACCCATACCCGAACGAATGCACCGCTTCACTGGGCTACGTATACGACAACGTTCTGCATACCGACCTGGATTACCTGAAAAGGGTCGTGCTGCAGTATTCAGGGGTCGGGGGGATGTACGCACCCGATTTTACAGGCATTTCCCCGGCAGGTTTCCTTCCGGAAACTCAGGTACATTATGATCCGGTCCCGGGCCGGATTTACATCCTCCCGTGTCCGGACCGTGAAATGGACATTGCAGTGTTCGACCTGTTCGGCCGGGTGGTCATGCAGGGGAAAACCGGCGGAGAGGATGGGATCGTGTTCCGTCCGGCAGGACCAGGCCTGTACCTGGTGCGGCTGGGTAACGGGCCGGATGCCGTCGTTCGCAAGATCAGGGTTGATTAGTTATGCACCCCGAAAGGAAGAGACGGAAATCTTCCTGACCGGGCTTCAGACAGCAATCCACATATCCATGGATCAAACCTGGTGGTTGTAAACGGCCGCCTGTTTTTCCCTGACATGGTTAATCCTAGGCAGGTTGATCCTCTGCTCGGCTTCTGCGAGGATGTGTCCCAGCATGGCGGAGTAATCCATACCTTTCAGACCGGCCATTTTGGCCAGGTGACCGTCCCAGCACCATCCCGGGTTCGGGTTGACTTCAAGCAATTTCGGGACGCCGGTTGCATCCAGCCTCCAGTCGAAGCGGGTGTAGTCGCGGCAGTCCAGCCTCTCGGCCAGTTTCAGGCACCATTCGATGATCCGTTTCTCGGTTTCCGGCTCCAGTTCCGCCCGGATCGACCTCAGCAGCTTGAAATAGGGGGAATCCTGCATCCACTTAGCCTCATACCCGCAGATCCGGGGAAGGTGCTTCGGAAGCCGGGAGTAGTCTTCCTCGACGATGGGCAGTACTGTGTAGGATTCCGGGGGATTGCCGATGATGCCCACGGAAAGGTCCTTCCCGGTGAGAAATTCCTCCACCAGCACCGGCTTGTCGTAACCGAACTGTTCGCGGGCCTTCAGTATGGCATCGTTGAGTTCCTCCACCGTATGGGCCACGCTTTTCTGAGTAATGCCGAAGCTGGAATCCCCGAAATTGGGCTTGGCCAGGACCGGGAAATCGATGGCGATCTCGAATACATTGTCCACCGGGTTGATATAGATCGCGTCGGCGACCGGGATCTCCATTTCCTTGGCGATCCCGCGGATCAGGGACTTATCGTAGCAGAAGGCCAGGCACTGTGGATTGGACCCGGTATAGGGGATATCCAGGGCCTCCAGCATGGCCGGCACGTGCAGTTCCCGCTTCGGGTCGTTGTTGAATCCCTCGTCGCAAAGGTTCAGGACGAAATCGGTCTTCGGTTTCAGCCTCAGAAGATCCGGGATGAAGTTGTCGTGGTTGTCGAGGTAGGTGAACCGGTAGCCTTCCAGGTTTTTCAGGGCAGCCTTAAGCCGGTTGATGGTCTCGATGTCATCCTCGTCGAAGACGGCTTCCGGTTTGATGATATCCGCTTTCCTGGGATCGCCCAGGAGCACGACCACGTTCTTCAATTCCGCCGGTGCCTTTTTCACGACGGGAGTCCAGTCCTTGACCACTAGTGAAGAAATGATGATGCGCCGCTCCATCATGCCCAGGTCCTGGTTACGGACCGATTCGGTCCTGTATTCATCGTAGATGCGGATGTCCCTGAACCCGGCCTTGTTCATGAGGTCCTTCAGGGCTTTACGGGTGTAGAGGCGTTCCGCGTAGAACTGGTCCACGATGATCCCCTTGCGGGTGTCGGTGATCACCTCGCGGGATATCAGGCGCTCGTTGTCGCTTGCCAGGGATCGCTCCCGGCAGACGAAATGGTTTTTTCCGATCCACTCCCAGCTCCGGGGATTGAAATTCTTCTTGAGGAAATTTCCGTCCGCCACGTCCAGCAGGAACTTTCCCCCGGGTTTCAGTACACGGAGTACTTCCTTGAGGATCTTCACGTCGTCGTCCACGCTTTCGAAATACCCGAAACTGTTCCCCAGTATCATTACCACGTCGAATGTGTCGGTGGGATAGGGCAGTTTGCGGGCATCCCCCTCCTTGAAATTCACGTTCAGTCCTTCCTTCTGGTTTGCCTGTTTGGCCTTGTGGATCAGGTAATGCGATCGGTCGAGCCCGGATACATTCTTGAATCCCCTGCGTGCCAGTCCCAGGCTGTGCCTTCCCTGCCCACAGGCCAGGTCCAGGATCGCATGCCCGTGTTCAAGGCCCAGGATCTTTGTGAACAGATCCAGCTCGAAGCCAGTAAGCTTCTGGTCTTCAACAACATCCGCATCTGTTTTCAGGTACATGGAATTGAAGATCCTGCGCCACCAGTCGGGTTGCAGGTATTCTTCCAGGTTTTGTACAGGTCCCAGGGAAGGAATGAAAGGTTTAGAGGTTTTCTTGGTCTTTGTGGCGTTTGCCGTTGTTTTTTTCATGATGTTCATTTCATCGGTTTATCCATAACTGTAGTACCAGCCATGAAAAGACCATTCTGTTTTTGCATTAAAATTTCAGGGAATTTTCTGGCTCCAGCACCCGGGCCGGGGATGCAATGCGAAGCTCCAATTTCCAAAGTACTCACATCTCAATGCATACTGAAAATGTCCGGGGAAGGATCACGGTTTTCAACCTGCTGACAATCAGCATTTTGTCCCTTATATTTACAGCCATTTCTGAGCGATTATTTCCGCGAATTTATGTAAAAATACAATCCGGTGTTTCAGGTGTGGTATTATTTTATCGGTCATTTTTCAATGGAGTATTAGGGTGACCTTCCGGGATTATTCAAAGATCCCTCAGGTCCGGTTACTGGTATACCGGGATCACCTCTAAATACATGGTATCGCTGCTGAACAAGGTGAACATCTAAAACCCATATCGTGGAATTTTATCATAATTATTCAACAAATCTTTCTTAACTTGAATAATATTTCCCCAAACCAAACTAAAAACTTGAATCATGAAAAGAATCCATTTCAAGTTTCATCTTGCGGTTCTGCTCATCGCCTCCCTGGTATTGGGATCGTGCACCAGTTTCAAGGAGGTCGCCTGCCCGGAGATCGAACAGAATAAACTCCTGGTGAGGAAGCCCAACCGTCCTCGCAACGATCTTGTGCACAACCGTAATTCCCATAAAAAAGGGAACTTTAAAAACTTAAGCGCGAACAAGTACCGTTTCCAGACTGTTAAACTAAAAAGCCTGCCTGGTAAAGATCCGGTAAGTATTCCAAAGGTTGAAATATCCCGGATTCCTTCCGTACCCGGGTGGATTGAAAATGAGTGGGTCGTCGCCAATGCCCTGACCGCCTCCGTTAAGAATGATCTTTATTTACCAGAGAAGAGCACCGGTCAAGGGATTCCCGCGATTCCTGCAGTGCAGGTTCTGGATGAATCCAGATCCGGTCCGGTTGAGCTTCTCAGCCCGAGGGAGCAAAGACAGTTTAACAGGAAATTCAAGAAAGACTTACGGAAAAGCATGCTTGCGGCACACAGTGCCTTGCCACAGAGCAGTGATAAACCGGCAAAACCTATGGCCATTGCTGCACTGGTCCTCGGGATCGTGTCCTTATTCTTATTTCCATTGGCAACGGGTACCCTGGGAATTGTATTCGGAGCGATCGCCCTGAAGAGGATAAAAGCCAATCCATCACAGGAGGGAAGGGGCATGGCCCTGGCGGGTTTGGTTTGCGGAATCGTTGGCATTGCCTTATGGCTGTTATTGATCGGCTTGGGTACGGCCATATTCTTTTCGGTATTCTGATCCTTAAACACCATAAGGTTAATCCCGATAGGTTTCTTTGTTCACCGGTTGGCGTTAGATACCGGAAGTAAATAATATTGATTTATCAGAATTTATACATAGGCACCTCCGGCTGGAGCTACAAGCACTGGTCCGGCGTCTTCTATCCCGAAGAAATCAGGCCGGCCGAATACCTGGAATATTACCTTACGAAGTTCAATTGCGTCGAGTTGAACTCAAGCTTTTACCACCTGCCCAGAGAGTCCACCGTAAAAGGCTGGGTTGCCCGTACGCCCGGGGAATTCCGGTTCTGTGCCAAGCTGAGCCGTTTCATCACGCACCAGAAAAGGCTGAAGGACAGCGGGGAGGCCCTGGAACGGTATTTTGACATTTTTGACGGAATGGGATCCCGCCTGGGACCGGTCCTGATCCAGTGCCCCCCGCGACTGGCTTACGACAAATCCATGATATCCGGATTTTTCGATCTTCTCGAGGAAAATTACAGTTCCTACCGGTTCGCCATTGAAATAAGGCATAAATCCTGGATCCGGGATGATTTCCTGGATCTGCTAAGAAAGCATAAGATTGCCTTTGTGATTGCGGATTCCGGCAGGCGCTTTCCTTATCATGAAGCAGTTACCTCGGATTTTGTATACCTGCGGTTCCACGGCCGCGAAACGCTGTATGCTTCGGATTACACGGATCCGGACCTGATGAGGGCTGCGCAGAAAATCGTAAACTGGCTGGGTACAGGACGCGAGGTCTGGGTCTTCTTCAACAACGACTTTGGCGGCTTTGCGGTGAAGAATGCCTTGAAAATCAGAGAAATGGTTCAATCCATACAATAATTGCATATGGTGTTGAACTCCGAAGAAATGATCCCGGTCCGGGTTGAGTGCCATGCAGGATACAAGGCCGATGAATATCCGAAAAGCTTCATCCTGGGCGAGAAAAGGTATGAGATACTGGAAATCCTGGACCGCTGGTACCAGTCGGATTCCAGTCCGGAATGGCCGGTTTCAAATTACTTCAAGGTAAATACCGGCCGCGGGGGACCGCATATCCTCAAGCATGACCTGGAGAAGGACCGGTGGTATTTGTGCCTTCGCACCGATCAAGGCACTGGATGAACAGACTCACAAGACAATGCATACGGTCAGCCGTTTTCTGTTCCCGTTTGCTTTCTGGGGATCACGATGGACAGCAGGATGCTCCCGAGCAGGACGGCAAGAATAACATAAAGGGAATATACCGGTTTGTACCAGTCTAGCTTATCCAGCCATTCGTGCAGGACCAGCTTTAGTCCCACATAGCTCAGCAGGATGGCCACGCCGATCCTGAGCACGTAGAATTTCTCGACCACCTTGACCAGCAGGAAGAAAAGCGAACGCAGGCCGAGGATCGCGAAGATGTTCGAGAAAAAAACGATGTATGGATCGCGGGTGACCGCGAAAATAGCGGGGATCGAATCCGTGGCAAAGATGAGGTCGGCAAACTCAACGATCATCAATACGACGAACAGCGGTGTGATGTACAGCACGCCCTCCTTCCTTATGAAGAAGCGATCGTTGACGTACCTGGGGTAAACATTGAAGTGGCGCGACAGGAATTTTACAACCGGGTGGTGCTGCGGCTCGATCTTCTTTTCCTTGTTCCTTTCCAGGTACATTTTCACCCCCACATAGATCAGGTATGCTCCGAATACATAGAGCACCCATTCAAAGCGGTAGATCAGGGCAGCCCCGGCGAAGATGAATACGAAGCGCATCACGACCGCCCCCAGGATCCCCCAGAAAAGAACCCGCTTGTACTCGGCCTTTTTTACCGAGAAGGCGGTAAGGATGGCCATGATCACAAAAAGGTTGTCCACCGATAGCGACCACTCGATCAGGTAGCCGGATATGTAGTTGATCGCGCTTTCCTTGCGGAAGATTTCCAGGCTGTTCCCGTAGCTTGAGGGATCCAGCTTCAGATGGGGTGCGAATTTCTTAGTGACGGCCATCAGGCCGTCCATATCGTGGATCCCGTGCATGTATTCCGCATGGAACCGGAGGAGAAGGGCAAATCCGAAGGCCAGGGATATCCAGACACTGCTCCAGATGGCGGCTTCCCGAAGGGATACCTCATGGCTCTTTCGTCCAATGACCAGCAGGTCGAGCAGAAGGATTCCCAGGACCAGGACCAGGAATATTCCAAAGAAGATCAGGTTTTCGTGCATTGCAGCGGTGCCCCTATGATTCTGTAAAGAAATAAAAATCCGGGCACATTCACGTCGTGGCGATTTGATTTTTTACCCTGCAAATGACCGCATCATCTCCGGATCATTTAAGAATTCTTAACATTACTTTAAGGTTTTTTAATACAATTTCCGGACAGAAAGGACCGGGGTGGATATAACTTTGTTGGCGTTTTTCGCAACGCCAAGGGTTATAAGACATTTTATTCACCGTAAAAATGAAACGTTATGAAAACAACAAATTTTTACCTGAGCATATCCATTGCAGGTTTGATGGCCTTGCTGGCGAGCAGCTGCAGAACAGGAACTCCCGGCGATGCGGTAAGAACGGCAATGGAAAAGGAACTCATTAAGGAAAAAGCCGAGGTCTACATTGAAGAAAACAATGTTCCGGCAGTGGTGGTCGAGGAATTCATGAAAGGCCGGAACGATACCGTCAAAAGAAAGTGGCTGGTTTATAAGGAGCCAGCTGAAGAACAGGTCAATGTTAAGCTTCCCGATGTGTACATTGTCGCATTCAGGAGCAATGACCAGAATTACCGGGCTAAATATTCCAGGGAAGGGGATATCCTGACCATGAACCACATGGTTGGACTTTCGGTACTCCCGGATCCGGCCCTGAACGTAATCCAGCGGGATGATTATAAAGGCTGGCAGGTTGTCGGGGACGTTTATGAAACCCTGGACAACGTTACGGGTGAGCCGACGGGCTTCATCGTCAACGTCAGCAAGGACGACCGGAAAGAGAGGGTGTTTTTTGACCTGGAAGGGAATACGGTGAAAATCCAGACCATCCAGCGTTAATTCGACCCGGTACAGATCCCGGATTACTGAATTTCTCGACCGGAGAAATGCCGCAGGCTCTCTGAGCGGGGAGTCCACCGGAAGATGCGGCCGGCCCTGCCGGGGGATGGAGGTTAATATCCTTCTCGCGATCCTTCTGAGTGCATAGGGATGGTAATTTTTATCGGCATCACTAAAAAAATCCGGTAAGACCTTCTTAATTTTATGCCGTATACTTATTTGAACATCCTTATGACACTCAGGGAACTCGTAATCCGCAATCGCAGTTACCGCAGGTTTTACCAGGACGAAAGCATTGATTTAAGCACGCTCCGGCAGCTTGTCGACCTGGCAAGATTGTCTGCCTCCGGGTCCAACCTGCAGCCTTTAAAGTACATCCTGTCCCGCGGGGCAGTAATGAATGCATCCATTTTTCCTCATCTCGCATGGGCCGGTTACCTGAAGGATTGGCCGGGTCCGCCCGAGGGGGAACGCCCTTCGGCCTACATCATCATCCTGGGGGACCGGAAGATCAGCAGGACCCCCGGCTGCGACCACGGGATAGCCGCGCAGAGCATCCTGCTCGGGGCCGCTGAAATGGGACTGGGAGGCTGCATGATAGGCTCCATAAAACGGGAAGCCCTGAGAAAGGATCTGAACATACCCCCCGGGTACGACATACTGCTTGTCATTGCCCTTGGCAAGCCCAGGGAAAAGGTCCGGATCGAAGATGCCGGACCCGGCGGTGACATTAAATACTGGAGGGATGAGGAGGGCATCCACCACGTCCCCAAACGTTCGCTTGACGATATCATTCTTAGCTTCTGAGGACCCCGTTTTTCATAGATGAATCGAACGTTTTAACAGGTTTATGATCAGGATTAGGACAAGACCTGTATATATTTCTAAATAATGTTATATATAACTCTTATTTAGTATAAATAATCTTAAATATTACTAATATATGTTATTTTAGGTATGATATTATATTATAAGTTTGTATTATTACAATTATATGTTATTTTTGAAAAAATTTTAGGAGGATGAGGTTTTCAGAGTTTAAGACCAGCTTGTATAATCTGGGGGTCTTTTCAACCAATGACATCAAAAAACAATTCCCGAGATTTGACAGGAGAAGACTTTCAGAATGGCAGGACAAAAAACTGATCGTGAAAATCAGAAATAAATGGTATTGCTTTCCTGAATATCTGAATAATAACAAGTTTCTATGGTTGATCGCAAATAAAATTCATTCTCCCTCCTATGTGAGCCTGGAAACTGCTTTATCATGGTATCAGGTAATACCGGAAGGTGTATTTTCTTCCACTTCAATAACAACAAATAAGACGGCACAATACAGCACAGTGTACGGGAGCTTCTATTACAACGCTGTAAAACCAAAGCTGTACTTCGGATATAAACTGATTTCTATCAATTCCAATCCAGGCACCATTCAAATATCAAATCGATTTTCTCATCAGGTGAAAATTGCAGAAATGGAAAAAGCCGTTCTTGACTTTTTCTATATAAATACGCAATACGATACGGAAGATGATGTTCTGGAATTGCGATTTAATACGGGCGTGCTGCATGATGAACTGGAAAAACCAAAGCTGTATGAATACTTGACAAAATTTGAAAATAAAAATCTCGAAAAAAGGATATTTACATTATTTAAGGTTATTCAGCTATGATCTCATTCGAGGAACTACAAAAATCATATCCTGCTGAGCTCGATCAGAGCAGATTTCACCAGGCAATGCTTAAAGAATACCTTCAGTATAAAATGCTTGAGATAATCTTTAACAGCCGATGGACCGGCAATTTAGTACTGCTTGGAGGAACCAACCTGAGAATCATTCATAATCATAACAGGTTTTCAGAAGGCCTGGATTTTGACATAAAAGGGGAATACACCGACCGGTCTCATGAAGATCTGTGCCTTACCATTTGCAAGGAACTTGGAAAGGAAGGGTATGACCTTGAAATAGATAAGGACAGGACGAAAAGAAATCCAAAGCGTACAGCTTTTACAAGATTTATCAATTTCCCCGGGTTATTAGAAAACATGGGGCTTCACGATGACCCGAATAAGAAATTCCTGGTGAAAATCGATGCAGAAGCTCATGCATACGGTGATTTTAACTATGAACCGGAACGTGTGCTGATCCATAAATTTGAAGTCTTTACCTCGATTAACGCCACCCCGGCAGATGTCATATTATCGACAAAACTGTGCTCAATCCTGGTAAGATCAAAGGGCAGGGACTTCTATGATATCGTTGCTCTGTCCGGATTACCCGGATCTAAAGCCAATGAAGAGTATATATCCAACAGGTTTGAATTCGGACAACTAAAAGAAAAATATTTCGGACCTGTTCATTTACAGGAAAAAATACTGGCTGCAACGGAAAATGTGAACTGGGAAGATAAGGTAAAGGATATTGAGCGTTTTTTATTTAATGAAAAGGAAGAAAAAAAAATCCGGCAATTCAGAAACTGGGTTGAAGATAATTTATTCTTTGAGACTTGCAGATTGAAGCGTAAAAACGGTGTAGTCATTGATACCCGGCCGGTAACCGACGAAAAGGATACCATAAAGCTCAGGCTGAATCAGCGAAATCCCAGGTATGAGATTTCAATCCCGGTCAATGAAACCAATAAAGTCCGGATCAAAGGCAACCGGGAATTCCGGGATGTGAGAGCCGGATTTAAAAGCATTCCCGGAATGGAAGAGCTCCACCCTCTAACGGCTGCAATGGACTGTCAGATTGATTATAAAGACAGGACAAAAAGTATTTTTTGCCTTGAGCTTAACAGGGAGAGTAAAGACCCGGTAAATCTGGAAGTCCGCTTTTCATGAAAATAGAAATCCCTGATGAAACCCCGCCTGTTACTTGTCAATCAGACGGCCCGGATGTGTCCCGGCTGCCGGCAGGAACAGGACACGTGATGTTATGGTTTTCGCCTGCAGGGCCTAACGTTTTAACAGGTTAATAATCAGGGTCAGGATGATGCTGATGAGTATCATGGATACGATCGGTATGAAAATACTGTACCGGCCGGTTTCAATCCGGATATCGCCCGGCAGCCTGCCGAACCATTTTAAAATCCAGGGAGCGAAATAGAGTATGATTCCCAGTACGGTCAGGATAAGACCTGTTATGATGATCCAGCGTGCCATTGATTTTACGGGATGAATACCCTTTCGTCAAAAACGAATTTCTTCGAGTCTTTCTTATCTTACAAAAGTATGGATATATTGCACAATATGATTACCGAATACCTGAAGAAGCACCTTGACGCCAGCCTGCTGACCGGTTTTCAGCAGATACGGGATCGGTTTGACAAGACCGCCGGTTTCCTGTTCAGGAATGGCCTGATCGAAGTCGACGATACCCAATACCGGATCACGGAGATCGAGTTTTATTATTACCGGGAAGGGGTTCATGAAGACCCCTTTGTTCACAAGCATGAGAACCAGCTTGAAATGGGGGTATGGTATTTTCACAACGTCGGACAGGACCTGACCTTCGGGGACGGCACCAATTATGGCGGGATATTGATCCGGGGCGTACTGCCGCTGGGATCCGAACCAGATCAAACTGTGGACGGGCCGGTGAGGTCCTACGAAAAGCTTTTCAATGCAAAACTGGAATTGGATGCCATCCACCGGTTCGGCATTTCCGTTTCAGACAAGCCACATATAAGGTCCGGTGTGAATACTTACCGGTTCCCCAGATCGGGCTTGTACCCGCAAGGAAAGACGAATCCTGGAGACTATATATTGCTCCCTTACCGCTACATGCTCTACCCCTGGCATTCCAGGGTTGAAAGGCACGTACTGTATCTGTATCTTAAATATTTTGTCAACGATGAGGTTACAGCCGGCAAGTTGCTGTTGAATCGGGCAATGATAAAGGATTATGAAAGTGCATTCGCCAAGGGATTAAAAATAAATGAAGAAGAAAAGGACCGGATTTTATCAGGCGAATTGAATATGAACGTGGATAACAAGTGCCGGTTGATGGGGTATTATAAAATGCACGGAAGGGTTTGAGGGTCCGGTTAACAGGGGCAGCACGTTGGACTTGGATTCAGGCAGGTTTAGTCCGCACGGTCATTTCACGATTTTAAAGGCATACCGGTTCGCATCGTCGGATACCACGAAAATATAGATCCCCGTTTTGAGTTTTTCCAGGTTGAAGCCCGGGCTGTTTTTCGCATAATATAATTCCTGCCCTACAACTGAGAAAACCCTGCATGTGGATGGCCTTTCGAACCAAAGAACCCCGTTTACTATTTTCGGCACATCCTGATCCTGAAGTTTCTTCTCATCAACACCAACGATCTCTGAATTGATGGCTTCATTGATGCCGGCTTCGGTAAAATCTTCAGCATACCCGTTTGGCGGGCTCAGGTTTCCAAGCGGCCCAACGGTTCTGACCGTATACTCCGGAGGGGAATCGTAACCCAGCGTATCGGTATAAAGGTTTGTTTTGCTGAACCCGATGGCCGAACCGTTGGCATAAACCACATAACCGGTTGCACCATCAACCGCTGTCCATACCAGGTTGCCGTCATCCACCTCAAGGGACCCGGGTGCCATGGGGGCAACCAGCATGGGCACCGGATCAAATGCCGTGGATGATACCGCTGTATAAATTTCAGACAACAACATGTGAGCGTTTACGTCATCGGTGGTAAACTGCTGGCTCCAGCTGACGCGATTCGAGACATCGATCGGGGCGGATCCGTCGGCGTTCATGCTTTTGTATTCGCCGAAGCAGGCCGAGGATTCATTCCCGCTCAACGGCTGCCATCCGCCGTTATTTATGTGGCTGCCGAGGCGGCAGTTCAGGAAAACCGATCCGCATTCGGGCTGCCAGGGCCTTCCCAGGTAAACGCTTCCATCGGCAACCCCTTCTTTTGCCAGGATATCGCAGTCTTTGAAAAAGAACCCGTAACGCAATGTTTTTCCCGACAAAAGGGTTGCTGTATAAACGATGTCTTCCGGGGCCGTGATATAACCGCTGCGGTTGCTCACGATGTTGCACCGGTAGAAATAACAGGTGCCCCCGGCGTATATGAAATCGACGCCGCCTTCGATCGTCGAACGGAAATAAAAATAACGGCGTCCCTTTTTGGTCCGGTGGGTATCCTGGTTGCCCAGGATCCTGCAATTCTTTAATACCTGCCCGTCGCCGGACTGGTACAGGGCCTCTGCCTGTGCTGCAGTCGACGGGTTCTTCACGGTAATGTTTTCCATGTAAAAGCCGGGTGAAGTGGTGGTCATGGTTGCGGCGGTCATCCCGTCGGCGGTAATGGTACCCTTCCCCGGATAGGAAATTTCCTTGCCATGGTAATCGTCCCATGTAATGATCACACTATCGACATGCTCGCCAATCAGACTGATTACCTTATCGGATGTTTCCCAGCGGTTCCCTATAAAAACTTTCTCTTCGTAGGTTCCCTTCTTAATAAAAACGGTTGTGCGGTCTGTGCCGTCCGGGGCAGCTTCGATGGCTTCGTTAACGGTCGCAAAATCTCCCGTACCATCCTTTGCCACGACAAAATCATGGGCTTTCTCTTCTGAAAGCAAGGCTTGCCCTGTATGCCGAGGTGTCCGGGCGTATAAGCCCCAGCTTCCCGCAATTAAAAAACCTCCCAGAACAACTTTCCTGAGCATCATTCTGTTTTCTGACCTGAACGCGCTTTCCACATTCATAATTATCCCTTGTTTCTTTGGCACTTTCGACACTACATGTAATCTCCCCGGATGCGCTGCGCTTGTTTTTCAAAAGTATCCAAAAATTTCAATTCCCTGCTTTTTAACAACCGACCACCCTTTGACCTTACATGATTCAGAATTCAGGCACCCCCCGGCGCCGAAGAACCGGGTCCGGGATCGCTGAAGTACCCCTGATATCGGTTTCCCTTACAGCGTTGAACCGGCATTCGTCGATACCCGTATCAGGGATGCCGATCCGTCACCCGTGTTCAGAATGTTATGGGAGCGGGAATAAACCTCACCGGGTCGGGTGTTTGTCATGTTCGCCGATGGTGGCCCGGGATGTTCTTTCCGGCTGTCTGGCATTGGTGTTTCCGACCTCCCAGAGCCATCTCTTTTTCACGATCGCTTCGGTCGAGAAACTGCCGGCATCCGTTTCCATGGTCACCCGGTAGCTGCCCGGCTCCGCCCTCCATGTGTTCCACTGCACCCTGTTGATCCCGGCCCGGCCACTTCCGGCCAGTTGTTGGAGAGTATCTCCCTGCTGGTCCCGGATAAGGAAAGCGGGACCGGTGGCCGTACTGTCCTTCAGGTAATAATAGATGGTGATGCCGTTGCGTTCGTTGGGTGTGAACAGATGGCTGGATCCCTGTAAGCTCCTGTTTCCCCATCGTGCCTGCTGGGAACAATTCAGTTGCGGTTTCGGCTCCGGCCTGAACAGGTGAACCTGCTTTTCAAGAAGTCCGGGGGTGATTTCAAGGAATGGATAAATATCCGTAACCCAGGCTCCCCGCCCGTAGGTTGCCAGGACCAGGTCGCGGTCGCGTGAATGCACCTTGAGATCCTTGACCGGGACAGGCGGAATGTTCTGGTTGAAACGGACCCATTGCTTTCCGCGGTTCAGCGACAGGTAAACGCCATGATCGTTCCCGATGAACAGCAGGTCGGGATTGGTATCGTCTTCCCAGATCACAGACACGGGCTGGTCCGGAAGGATGGAACCGATGTCCTCCCAGGTTTTGCCCCGGTCACGGGTTATGAATACATAAGGCTTGAAATCATCGTTGCGGTAACCGCTTTTGGTAACGTATGCAACCGCTTCATCGTGGTGGGAGGCGAACACCCTGCTTACCCATCTTTCCTCAGGCACCCCTTCTTTCTCGATTGCCCCGGTGAAATCCTTCCATGTGTTCCCAGAATCGGGTGTCATGTAAACCCTTCCGTCATCGGTCCCAACCCAGATCACCCCCGGTTTGACCGGGGATTCCGAGATCGTTGTGATCGTGCAGTACATGATGTGTCCCTTGCCCGCTATCTTGACCGAATCGTTCGAGGTAAGATCGTCGCTGAGTTCCTCCCAGGTTTCCCCCCGGTCGGTCGTTCTGAGTAGTTTTTGTGCACCGGCATAAAGGGTAGCCGGGTCATGGGGTGATATCACCAGGGGGGTGTTCCATGTAAAACGGTATGGCGGTTCTCCCTCGGGGGCCTTCGGGACGATACTTTCCCTTTCGCCCGTGGATTGGTCCACCCGAAAATGCGAGCCGAACTGGGAAGTCGTATAGAGCCACCTCCCATCCACGGGATCTGCCTGGGTATACATGCCATCCGAAAATCCCACCAGTTGCCAGTCGCCCGGACAGATGGCCCACTGGAAACTGTTGGAAGGGGCTTTCCAGCCTTCATGGTCCTGGAGGCCGGCGTAAATGTTGTAGGGGACTTCCATATCCACTTCAATGGTGTACATTTCGCCCATGGGCAGGTGATACAAGTGCTGCATGTTCCTTCCCCCGTCGTATGTGATATAAACTCCGCCGTCGCTGCCCACGATCAGGTGGCGCGAGTCATCCGGATCGATCCAGAAGGTCCGGATGTCCCCGAACATGTCGGTAAAGAGATGTGTGCGCCATGTCCAGTCGTACCATGTTATACCCCGGTCGTGCGAGGTCTGCAGCCACACATTGTTGATGAACAGGTTCCTCTCGTCGTTGGGGTCGATCATGATCTGGTTAAAGGAATACGCGGCCTTGCTGCTCACGTCAACCGTATCGTGGTTCATTTTGGTCCATTGCCCCCCGGCATCCCCGGTGCGGTAGACCTCTCCGCCGACGAACCTGTCAAAATAGGGATCCCTCGAACGGTCGAATTCGGCCGGTCCCTCATCAACAGGTTTGGCTTTCGGATTCAGGTTTTCGATCACCGTATAGAGGATATCCGGGTCAGCACGGTAGATATCGATTCCTATTCTTCCGATGTTGCCACCCGGCAGGCCGCCTGAAAGCCTTTCCCAGCTTTCACCCCCGTTGCTGGTTTTATAAATCCCGCTCTCGCTCCCCCCGGCCTCGTAATGCCAGGGATACCTGGCCTTGTCATATGTGGCAGCATAGAGAATGTCGGTGTTTTCCGGATTCATGACAAGATCGATCACGCCTGTGTTTTCATCAATATACAGCATCTTTTCCCAGGTCCTGCCGCCGTCCGAAGTCTTGAATACCCCCCGCTGTTCGTTCGGGGAGTACAAATGACCCATAACGGCAACGTAAACGGTATTCTCGTCCAGCGGGGAGATCACGATCCGCGGGATATGGTGACTGTCTTCCAGTCCCATACACTCGAAATCCTTTCCCCCGTTCACGGATTTGTAGATACCGTTTCCTGCATGTGCCGACCGGGCACAGGAAGCTTCCCCTGTACCCACCCAGATCACTTCGGGATTTGACCTGGATACCTCAATGGCCCCGATGGAGAGATTGCCGTAATCCTCGAAAACCGCTTCGAAGGTAATCCCGTTGTTAACGGTTTTCCAGACACCTCCGTGCCTTCCGGCCACGTAAAAGGTATAATCGTATTTCGGATCGTCGGATTCAGGTACGGCAATGTCGCTGATCCAGGAGCCCACCCGGTGGGGGGCGAAATTCCGGTAGGTAAATGTCTCGAAAATCTCATTCATCTCCTGGCCGTGCAGGTTGGTGAGCAAGAGTCCAAAGGCCATTAAAATGGCCAGATTTTTAAGCAGTTTCATCAGTATAGGGGTTTAATTGCCAGTAAAAATTCAATTCGGTTTCTTCCATCCTATAAATTTTGGGATTAATTCAATGAAATTCCAGTAGGAAGAGCGGCTGAACAACCGCCGGGCTCTTATGACCGCGTGCATATTATTCAGTATGCCAGCATGTTACGTCATATATCAGGGTTGTACCTGAATGATGATTGCAACAGATTGATGGATTTTTACAGGAAATGACTTTTTATTCACTAAGAGAATTATTGTCTAACTTTACCTGAGATCCGGCAAATTCGAAGGTTATGAAAAAACTGATATTCCGGTTCGGTATCCTGCTGTTGTTGGCACCGGTTGGTATTTCTGTCCCCGGCCAACCCCGTGGAAAACAGCTTGTCAAGAATTATTCACTGACCAATCTGGGCAGCATGGGAGGTGCTACATGGGCGGTGATCAAGGATAAACGGGGCCTCGTGTATGTGGGCGGGGAGGAAGCGATTCATGAATTTGACGGCACCTCATGGAGGAAAATAGAACTGCCGAATAAATCCGTAATCCGTTCGCTCGCGATCGATCAGAATCAGGTTATCTATGTGGGAGGCGTCGGTGAATTCGGTTACCTGGCGCCCGACAACAACGGAAAGCTGGTCTATGTATCCCTGATCCCCAAGGTACCCGAGACCAAGCGTTCCTTCCCGGATGTATGGAGCATCAATATATTGAACGACCAGGTGATCTTCCAGGCTGCAAACCGCCTGTTCGGCTTTCGGAACGGGCAGGTGACCACCTGGGAGGTCAACGATTCCTATCACAGGAGCTTCGTCATCAACAAACGCTTTTATATAAACCAGAACCAGGTCGGACTGTGTTACATGATCCATGACTCGCTTGTACCGCTGCCCGGGGGTGAATTCTTCATGGACAAGATGGTCTCATCCCTGAATGAGTTCGGAGACCGCAAGTTGCTGATCGGAACCCGGATGCACGGATTGTATCTTTACGACTATTCCAGCACGGGCAGGGCATCCGTTTCACCCGTGAACTCGCAGACGTCAGAATTTCTTAAGGAGAATCATCTCTACCACGGCGTAGAACTGCCGGAAAACAGGTATGCATTCACGACGCTGCGCAAGGGCACCATCATAACAGATGCCGAAGGCAACATCCTGAACTACATCAACACCTTTAGCGGCTCAAGTGATTTCAGTTCCTATTTTCTTTACCTGTCAAATGAGTCCGAGCTCTGGATTACATCGGCCCGCGGCTTAAGCCAGTACAACATCAATTCCCCCCTTACGTACATGAACTGGGAAATGGGACTTTACGGTACTTCCAGGTGCGTCTCGGAACACAGGGGCATGATTTTCGTCGGGACATCTTCGGGACTGTTTCACATGGATTATCCGGATACGGAATACCTGGATCCGGACGATTATGTGAACCGGTTTGACAAGGTTAAAAACCTGGATGCGGAAGTATGGGACCTGTTGCGTTTCGATCCGACCGGCCGGTTCCAGGACGATGATGAGATACAACTGCTGGCAGCAACCCAGAAAGGATTGTATAATGTTGACAGGCAAAGGATTGAATTCCTGACCGACCGGGTCGGCATTCTTCGGCTTTGCCAGTCCAGGCTCAACCCGTCCATCCTGTATTTCAGCACGCACCCGACCTTCTATGTCCTTCAAAAAAGAGACAACGGATGGCAGGTTCTCTGGGAAAAGGATATATCATCGTATGTTCATTCAATTGCCGAGGATGCGGATGGTAACGTATGGCTGGGAACCATGTATTTTGGCGTGTTCAGGGTTGGATTTGACAAGGTATTCAGGGATGAACGGAACAGGCTGTCCGGACACCTTGGATCACCGGCCTTCGATGCCATCTCAATCGAGAATTTTACCAGCCAGCACGGCCTTCCCAATACCAACAAGACAACCACTCATATTTATAAAGGCCGCCTCATCGTTTCATGCGAAGGGTTTTTTGAATTCGACAAGGAAAACGGGCGGTTCATCCGCTCGGATATCTTCGGTGAAGCGGGACTGAAGTGGAATAAAACAGTGGATGACCTCGAGGAAGATCCGTACGGGAATGTGTGGGGACTGAACACGGAGATATTCGACAGGCAGCCCGACGGTCAGTTCCAAATTATACGCCTGCCCTACAAGATGTTAACGCTCAGCGGTGCGACGACATTCTATTTTCATGACGGGAAGGGCGCGACATGGATCGCCGGCGAGAACGGGCTCCTCAGGTACGACACGAAGAAGGTCCGGCCGATCAGGACCGAAGAATTCGCCACATTGATACGGAAGGTTTCTTTTCATAATGATTCGGTTCTGTATTACGGCACCGGTTATTCCGGTGAAATCGGGAAGAAGACCACGGCCGTTGAACAGCCGGCCGGATGGATACCCGAGTTCGAACACAGAAAGAACACCATATCATTCGAGTTCTCATGCCCCTATTACCAGGATGATATTCAACCCGAATACAGTTATATGCTGGAAGGCTACGATAAGGAATGGTCTGCCTGGACTACATCAACCCATAAAGATTACCAGAACCTCTTTGAAGGCACCTATACCTTCAGGGTAAGGGCCAGGAATTACTCGGGTGAAATCAGCGAAGAGGGATATTACCAGTTCATCGTTAAACCTCCCCTGTATCGCACCCTCCTGATGAAAATCTTGTATGTCGTGGCTTTTATCCTTATCCTGTACCTTGGAATCAGGATATACGGATACAGGCTTAAAAAGCACAATGTTCACCTCGAACAACTGGTTGAAGAAAGAACATCGGCGGTAATGAACCAGAAAGAAAAAATCGACCGCCAGGCGCAAAAGTTGAAGGCTCAGAATGAAAAATTGGTGCAACAACGCAACAACCTGTCGGCCATGTCCAAGGAAATCCTGCGGAGCAATCAGGAGAAGCTCAAGTTCTTTACCAATATCTCCCATGAGATCCGGACACCGCTCACCCTTATCCTCGGACCCGCAGAAGAACTCATAGACCAGGAAAAGGATCTTAACGATAAGGACCGGAAATACAAGCTTGATGTGATTTACAAAAATGCAAGCCGTCTGCTGACGCTGGTTGACCAGATCATGGATTTCAGGAAGCTTGAAATCCAGAACACCCTTTTGAAATCTTCGGAGGGCAATATAGTGAGATTCGTTGGCGATATCGTATCCTGTTTTACCAGCCTGGCTGATAAGATGCAAATTGAATTGCAGTTCCAGCCGGAGGTGAAATCGATAATCACCTGGTTCGATCGTGACAAGATCGAGAAGATCCTCTCGAATCTTTTATCGAATGCGTTTAAATATACAGAGGAGGAAGGAGGGGTAACCGTTGCAATTGGAACAGCCCTGTCGGAACTGCCCGGACTGGGGAATGTGAAATCGGTTCGGGTATCCGTAACGGATACGGGAATAGGCATTGAGGAAGAGATCCTACCATACATCTTCGACCGGTTCTATCACAGCGGGAGCTTTGTCAGCCTTGATCAGGCCGGCAGCGGCATAGGGCTTAGCATGGCGAGATCACTTGCAGAGATTCACCATGGGAAGATTGAGGTCAGTTCTGTCCTGGGACAGGGAAGCGAATTCGTCCTGTTCATACCCTTCGGGGAAGAATATTTGAAGGAGGACGAAAAGGAAAGGGATGATGATCCGGATGCTCTTTATTCCTATGCCGAAAAGACAAGGATAAACATCATCCGGTCCATGAATATAGCCACCCGCAAAAAGAAAACGGAAGTAACCAGGGAATCGGACAAACCTCTTGTTCTGGTCGTCGAAGACAGCGAGGACATACGGTCATACATCATGTCCAGCCTGAAAAACAGTTACGAATTCATCGAAGCTGAAAACGGGATGGAAGCCCTGGACCTGGCCATGAAATACAATCCGGATATGATCATAACGGATATACTGATGCCTGAGATGGACGGGTACGAATTTTGCTCCAGAATAAAACACACACTGGAGATCAGCCATATCCCTGTTGTAATGCTGACCGCAAAGTCGGGCGACGAAAGCCGGCAAAAGGGATTGGAAACCGGCGCCGATGCATATATCACCAAACCGTTTAATTTAAAGTTGCTTGAGACCCAGATCAACAACCTGATCCAATCCCGTGACAGGATGAAGGAAAGGTTCAGGAAGGAACTGGTCTACAAACCGGCCGACATCGTGATCACCTCAACGGATGAGAAATTCCTGAGCAGGGCGATTGAAGTTGTAGAGAAAAACATAGCCAACCCTGAGTTTGATGTGATCTCATTCAGCCATGATATGGCCATGAGTCAGTCAACACTTTACCGGAAGCTAAAGGCCATAACGGGTGAATCGACCAATAATTTCATTAAGGAGATACGACTTAAGAGAGCGGCAACCATTCTGAGCCAGAATGAACTGAGCATCTCCGAAGTCTCTTTTATGGTTGGTTACGACGATCCCGCATATTTCGCCAAGAGTTTCAAACAGAAATTCAAGAGTTCCCCAAGCGAATACGCCAAAGTCGACCACCAGGACGACCGGTAGCCTGGCCTGTGCGGGCAGTGTCCTTTACGCTTCTGAAATATTTTTCATGAATAATGACAGGAATCTACAGATTTTGATCGGTCATAACCTATCTTAGCCATAATCTTACCGCTTCGTTTCTTATTATCTGCATAATATTGTATACAGGGGTAAGTAGCCTTGGCATTCATTTCAGGAATAAAACAATCTTCAACTCGTCACAAATATTTAGGTTGTCGAAACAGTGGTGAAGGTAACTATCTAAATTTTAGGTTTAGGTTAGATTAGTTGGTAAGGGAGGCTGTCTGAGATGGATAGCCTCTTTTATTTATTTAATATGGAAAGAACGGTTGTACTATTATGCGTCGGCTCAATTGTCCTCGCCTGCAACAGGACATTGCACGAACGCCCGAACATCCTTTATGAAACGGAAGTCCTGAAAATGCCCAATCTCGAATGCTTATCCGGGGAAGGGGTGATTTTCAGGAACCATTGCTGTACCGCCCCGAATGACCGGAAAAAAGATCCGGGCGAGCGCCGGAATTGCCTCAAGGATACATCTTGCGCAAAAACTGCAGACCCCCTGGAAATCGAGTGCGCATTTAAATAGCCCTGAAAACCAATATGATATGCCGCGTTTTTCGATTGCCTTTATTGCTTTCTGTTTCGTTGGTGCGGGACTTGCCGCACAACAGGATGCAGAGCTGACCAACGAAAGATACCAGGTTTCCTTTGACGGCAGGGGCATGAAAGCCCTGGTCTGTCCCCAGGATTCCTTTAAGGCGAATTTCATCGGGGAACGGATGAGTTTCGGAGAGCCCAGGATCGCATACATCCTGAGCAGGGGAGATACCCTGGTAATGGACAGCCTGGCCCGGAAAAGGGATTTCGATCCGGCCGGAAAACGGGTCGTTTTCACCGATTTCTCCGGGGAGTTGCCCTTTACCCTGACACAGGAATACAGGCTTGCCGATGAAAGCCTTGAATATACGCTTACCCTCGAATCCGGGTCGCAGGAGCCGGTGATCATCGGAGACCTTGCCGTCCCGGTGCCCTGGGCCCCGCCCCTCGGCAGGGAACAGGTGCAGATCTTCGAACGTGGATTTACCAAACACCATTTCATCGCCGGCGACGGTTCCTACCTCTATTTCTCAAAACATTCGGGTCATCCTCCCTTCCTGTTGATCACAACACAACCCGGCACACATCTCGAATATTTCAACCAGGCCATGAGGATGGGCTACAAGATGTACATTCATTCCTGTGTGAGCGGGAACGCAGAGAAACGGGGGACCTGGAGGCAGGAGCATACCATGCGTAAACTGGGCAGGGAAGGGGGACCGGAGGACAGCTTTACCTACGGGCTGAAATTCCACTGGGTCGACAGCTACGACGAGATGAGGGAAGTACTGTACAAGGAAGGGTTATTTGATATCAGGGTGGTTCCGGGAATGAGCCTTCCCTCCAACCTGAAGGCAAAGTTCTCACTGCATACCCTCAACCACATCGATTCGATCACGGCAGAATACCCGGAACAGACCACCCTGACCTACCTCGGGGAACCGGAGGAGGATCACCACGTCTACGAGGTATCCTTTGCCCGCCTGGGCGAGAATATGCTTACCATACACTGCAACGGGAAGGAAAAAACCTGCCTCGAATTCTTTTCCACGGAACCCCTGGAGACCCTGTTCAAAAAGAGGGCGGATTTCATAACGAAACATCAGCAGCACCGGGATACATCGAAATGGTACAACGGGCTCTACTCGGTTTACGACATGCGGAACGCGGTGCTGAGGGGTCCCGGCAATACGGATGGCTTCGACGGATGGTGGGGCTATGTCCTGGCCTGCGATGACCCGGCCCTTTGCAAGGCTCCCTATGTAGCGGCTAAAAACGTGTTTTATCCCGATCCGGACGAGATCGGATCGGTGGAATATTACCTGGAGCATTTCGTCTGGGGGGGATTGCAGCGAACGGACAAGGAGGATCCGTATCCCTACGGGATCCACGGAACGCCCAACTGGAAAGTCGCCCGGGATACGGCGGCGCGGAGGGAGGTCGAGGGGACCCGCAACCTGGACAAGATGAAGATCTGGCGGTCCTACGACTATCCGCACATCATCATGCTGTATTACCATATGTACCAGGTGGCCAAGTTCTATCCCGATCTGGTTCATTACCTGGATGCCGGGGGTTACCTGGAGCGGGCATACCAGACAGCCAGGGCTTACTGGCAGTATCCCTACGAGGTGCTTCCCTGGTACCAGACCTATAAGATCGGCTGTTACAATGAACTGGTCATCCTCGATCTGATGCGGGACCTGGAAAGGGAAGGATATCCCGAAAAAGCCGACCACCTGAGGAAGGAATGGGAGAAGAAAGCCAAATACTTCATTTACGATGACGACTACCCCTACGGCTCCGAATACAGTGTTGACCGGACGGCCTTTGAGTCAAGCTATGCCCTGGCCAAATACGGGGTGCTTACGGAAATGAAGCCTGACTCGAACCTCTGGTGGGACAAGAACCTGGAAAAATGGTGGTCCCACCCGGTGGTCAGCAGGCAAAAGGCCAGGGAATTCATGGAAAGGCAGCTTTACGCGGGATTGTGCGTACGGGGATGGCTGGAACCCAAGTATTTCCTGCTGGGTGCCGACTTTGCCTGGAGTTCGGACAGCCATTGCATGAGCTACATGGCATGCATGGGAGGATGGGCCATTCTCGACTACGGGATCTATTTCAGCGAGGTGCCGTGGGACTGGCTGCAGCTGGGTTATGCGTCCTACCTGAGCTCATGGTCGCTCATGAATACCGGAACGGAGGAATCCAACTATGGCTACTGGTACCCGGGAAAAGAGAATGACGGCGCCACGGGATGGGCTTTCATGTCACTGAAATACGGACGGGCCTGGATACGGCAGAATGTTCCGCGTGGAGCCTGGCATTACGACGGGGAAATCGACCTGGGTTTTGGCGCGGCAACCCGGACCGCCATTAGCCTGATTGCAGAGGACCCGCTTTTCGGATGGATCGCTTATGGCGGAAGACTGGAGGATGCCGGGGATGCATTTAAAATGGTCCCGCTTGACGGACTCCGGTCCAGGTTCGGTTTTGTCGCCGGGAGCGGACGGTTCACCATGATTCTCGAAAAGGATGGTTTCGCTGCAGGAGGAAACATCGTGCTCTCAAAGGACCTTGGCAAAATCAGCTGCAGGATAGAAAACCGGAGCGGCACAGTCCACAGGACCCTGTTGAGGATGTACCTTTCCGAACCCGAAAAGGTAATGCTGGACGGAAAAATCCTCGATGTTCACAAGACCGGCCATGGATACGAAGTCTATTTGCCCGTTTCCGGTACCGGGCACGATCTGGAAATTCAACTAAAACCTTTGATATCATGCGCATCATAAAAACGATCTGGTTCTTTCTCTTCCTTGCAGGGATCCTTTCCTGCAACAGGGTGGGCCGTCAGATCCCGAATCCTTCCATGGAAAAAATGCATGACGGGAAGCTGGTCGGCTGGGATTCAAGCGGCCGAAGAGACCAGTCCTGCGTGCATGCTATAAGCAATGTAGCCCACCGCGGGAAGCGGAGCCTGTCCATTTCAGCCGATACCCCTTCTTCCGGGATGTGGTCTGCCAGGATACGGCTTGAGCCTTTTACCCGTTACAGGTTCACGGCCTGGATCAAAACGGAAGACCTGGTTGCCGGGGATGGCGAAGGGGCGGGACTGGTCGTACCCGGAATGGTTCCCGAGCCCGAATTTTTCAGCGGAACACACGACTGGACCCGGATTGAATATGAACTTGAATCCGGATGGGACGACAGCATGATCGCCCGGCTGGTTTTCGGTGGAAGAAGGGGCGGGGCAACCGGGAAAGTCTGGTTGGATGATCTGTCGCTCGAGGTCCTTTCCCAGGAGAAAAAAGAGCCGGCCATCCGGGCGGATCTGGGAGATGTGTCCGGCGAACCCATGCAGGAATACATCTACGGGCAATTCATTGAACATCTTGGAAGATGCATCTACGGCGGCATATGGGCCGAGATGCTTGAGGACCGGAAATTCTACTATGCACCCGGCGACAGCATGTCACCGTGGACCATCTGCGGGAAGGGGACACGCCTGGAAATGGATATACACTATCCCTATGCCGGCAAGCATACCCCGGTGATCATGCCCGGCAATGCGGGCGGAGGCCTATGCCAGGAACAGATCGGGTTGAAAAAGGGAGTTGCCTGCCGGGGCAGGATTATCCTCAGAGCCAACCAGGATATATCGGATATCGTGCTGAAATTGTACTGGGCGCCGGGAACATGCGATTCCGTCGTGATCCACGATGTTTCATCGGAATTCAAGGAATCTGATTTTGTCCTCCACCCGGCTGAAACCACCCTGGACGGGAAGCTGGAGATCTCTGCCAGGGGGAGCGGATATTTTTCGATCGGGACCATTTCGCTGATGCCGGAAGACAACATCGAGGGATTCCGCGCGGATGTACTGAGGTTGCTGAAAGAGCTTGACTCACCGGTATACCGGTGGCCGGGAGGTAATTTCGTGAGCGGTTACGACTGGAGGGACGGGATCGGGCCGGTCGATAAAAGACCTCCCCGGAAGAATCCGGCCTGGACGGGGATTGAACATAACGATGTAGGGATCCATGAATTCCTCCGGTTCTGCGAACTCCTGGGTGCGGAACCCTATATTGCGGTGAACGCGGGACTGGGCGGCAGTAAAATGGCGAGGGAACAGGTCGAATATGCAAACGGATCAGCCGATACACCCATGGGAAAACTCCGTGAAAAAAACGGCAGGAAAGAACCCTGGCATGTGAAATGGTGGTCCGTGGGCAATGAAATGTACGGGAACTGGCAGCTTGGACACATGCCGACGGAGGAGTTCGTCCGCAAGCACAATGAGTTCGTGGAGACGATGAAATCAGCCGACAGCAACATTGTCATTGTGGCGGTGGGCAATCCGGGCCGGTGGGATGAAATGATGCTGACCCATTGCGCCGATCATATGGACCTGATCAGCGAGCATTTTTACCGCCAGGACTGGCACGGGGGAGGATTGATCACCCATGTGCGGCAGATCCCGGATGCCATCCGGGAAAGGGCGGAGCTGCACCGCAGGTACAGGGAGGAGATACCCGGACTGGCGGAGAAGGACATCCGGATCTGCATGGACGAATGGAACTACTGGTACGGTCCGCATGTATACGGCGAACTGGGCACCCGGTACTTCCTCAAGGACGCCCTGGGGATCGCCGCCGGCATACATGAATATTCCCGGCAGAGCGATATGATATACATGGCCAATTACGCGCAGACCGTAAATGTGATCGGGTGCATCAAGACCGACGATATACATGCCGGCTTTGCTGCCACGGGACTGGTACTGAAGCTGTACAGGCATCAATTCGGGACCCGGCCGGTCGCAATCGAAGAGACATACCGGCCGCTTGAAGCAGCCGTAACCCTGACCGAAGGAGGCGATACCGTATGCATCGGCATTGTCAACCCCACCATGAAAAGCTGGAAACTGCCCCTCGAGTTGAACGGGGCGGAAGCGGAACCGGAAGCGCTCTGCTGGACCATTGGTGGCAAAGATCCCATGGCATACAATGTCCCGGGAATGGATCCGGTCATTCGAATCGAGGGTCCTGTAAAAGCGCGGTGGGTGTCGGGTATTGAGATCAGGCCCCTTTCGATCCAATTGCTCAGGATCCCTGTAAATCAGACCGGCTTACCCTGAAAACCTGCCGGGTAAGTAATCCTGATCTCCCGGGCCCGTCGGACGCATGTTTGTTTTTTTGAATTGAATGAAAATGAAAAAAACCGGTATACTGACAACTCTGACCACAACCCTGTTATTTGCAGGTGCAGCCGGCCAGCTGCCTGAAATGAGCAACATCGGTTGGAGATGCGTCGGACCGGCACATTTCGGCGGAAGGGTCACCTCTGTTGCAGGGGTTCCCGGCGACCCGGATTTAATTTATGTGGGTACAGCGGCGGGAGGACTGTTTCGTAGCAAAAATGCAGGCACTACCTTCGAAAGCATCTTCGACGGACACGGAACCTATTCCGTCGGGGCCGTTGCCGTGGCTCCGGCCGATCCGGATATTCTTTACCTTGGTACCGGTGAAGGCGATCCGAGGAACAGCGTATCTTACGGGAACGGGATCTACCGTTCCGGGGATGGAGGGGATACCTGGAAATATG
The DNA here is from genome assembly GCA_964575235.1 of uncultured Bacteroides sp. Lineage (GTDB taxonomy): Bacteria > Bacteroidota > Bacteroidia > Bacteroidales > SM23-62 > SM23-62. The sequence goes on along the minus strand of CAZNQG010000002.1, from coordinate 35,823 downwards.
CGGGACTCCCGGAATCCGAACGGTTTTCAGAGGTGCTGATCCGCCCGGACGATGCGGAAACGGTTTATGCTGCGGTCATGGGAAACGCATGGAACGAAAGCAGCCATCGGGGCGTCTATAAAACGACCAACGGCGGGAAGACATGGGAGCGCATCCTTTTTGTAAACAATACCACCGGCTGCAGTTCTCTGGCCATGCACCCGGATAACCCGCAGGTCCTGTATGCCGGGATGTACGATTACCTCAGGCAGCCCTGGCATTTCCGGAGCGGCGGACCCGGCAGCGGGTTGTACCGGTCGGAGGACGGAGGACAATCCTGGATGCGGCTGACGGATCCGGGACTGGACAACGGTCTGCCCGGAAAGGGCCTGCTCGGCCGGATCGACGTGGACATCTCGCTCTCCGATCCCCGGGTGATCTATTCCATGATTGAGTCCGAGGAACCCGGGGTCCTCTGGCGGTCCCAGGACGGGGGGGAGAGCTGGGCCATGGTATCCGATTACCGGGGCATCGCTTCAAGGCCCTTTTATTTCAACACCCTTTGGATACAACCCGATGATGCGGACCAGATCTGGGTCCTTTCCGTATCCATGTATTTTTCAGAGGACGGCGGTAAAAGTTTTCGCCCGAGGGGAATGGGAAGCCTGTTCGGGGATTTTCATGCGCACTGGATAGACCCGGAAAACCCTGACCGCATGATCAATGGCTGTGACGGGGGTGCGGCCCTTTCTTACGACAGGGGAAGAACCTGGATCTTCCTGAACCAGATTCCCATGGCCCAGGCCTATCATGTGGGATTCGATTACGATATCCCCTATAATGTGTATGCCGGCTTCCAGGACCACGAGATATGGATGGGTCCCAGCCGGCGCTGGGCATACTCGGGGGCAACGGGGGGCGACTGGACCCGCCTGAGGGACATGGCCGACGGGATGCATGCATTCGGTATTCCGGGCAAAAAAGGCCTGGTTATCTTCAGCGGTCATTTCGGCGACATCTCCAGGGTGGACAGGGCCAATTTCGAGGAAAGATTCATCCAGCCCTATCCGGTCGGGCCTTCCGGCACCAGCGCCGCCTATGAAAAATACCGTTTCAACTGGAATTCCCCCCTGTACCTTTCCGCACACAATCCGGATAAACTCTTCTACGGGGGTAACGTGCTGTTCTGCAGCTATGACCTTGGCGATACCTGGAGGGTCATGAGTCCGGATCTGACCACGGCCGATCCCGCAAAGATGAGGCTTAGCGGCGGCATTACCCCCGATAACACACATGCCGAATACCACTGTACCATTATCAGCATCAGCGAGAGTCCTGTCGATTCGAACAGGATCTGCGTGGGTACGGACGACGGGAACCTGCAACTTACGGTTGACGGAGGTGAAAACTGGACCCGGCTCCGTATCCCGGAAACAGAAAATGCGTATATTGTGGATGTTGACCTTTCCCGGGCAGATCCGGACAGGATCTACCTGGCCATAGACAACCACAGGCTGGGCGATTTCAGTCAACATCTGTTCCGTTCCGACAACCTTGGAAAAACCTGGAAGCCGATCCATTCCGGACTGAACGGTTATGTCCATTGCCTGCTGGAGGATCCTGCCGAACCCGGACTGCTGTTCTGCGGTACCGAGAACGGGATGTTCGTCAGTTTCAACGGGGGGGAGGAATGGACATTCTTCGGTCACGGCCTGCCGGGCATTCCGGTACGGGATATACGTTTGCATCCGGTGGAAAATGACCTGATCGCCGCAACCCACGGACGGGGCATTTACATCCTGGACGATATGAGCTGGATGCGGGAATGGGCCGGGAAGACGGATGGCAAACCAATACTGTTCCCATCGCGCCCCGTCTACCGGTACATCCCTGCCGACGACCGGTCAAGGATGGGGGATGCCGTTTACAGGGCCCCCAACCCGCCTTACGGTGCCCTGGTCACCGTATACATCCCGCCTGCAGACACGGCGGACTGGCTGATACGGGTTTACGGGGAAGACGGCACACCTGTGGCCGGGATCCCGGGCAGGAAGCAGAAGGGGATCGTACGGGTGTCGTGGAACCTGGGCTGCGACCTTACCATGACTTACCCCGAACTGCAGCGGGATCGCTACGGGCGCCGCCTGTATTCCCCGGCCGGAAAATACATCATTGAACTGGATGCAGGCGGTTACACCCGGAGGGATACACTGGTGGTCCTTCCCGATCCCCGGGTAAAGAATTCACCCGGAGAGGTCAGGGAAGGCTTCCTTCTGTGCCGTGAACTTGCCCTGCAGATGAACCTGCTGGATCAGTGCTACCGGGAAATGGAAAACGTCCCCGATACCCTGCCCGAAAAAGAACGTGTGAGGGAATTGATGAACAAAATACGGTCCCCCAGCCGGGATCCCGACCACCTGAACCTCGCGTCGAGAATGAACTGGATGTTCCACTGGGTGCAGGGATACAGCGGGGCGCCCACCCGGGCCCAGCTGGAATGGTCGGAGCTGTTCATCCGTGAGTCGAAGAAGGTGATGCGGGACTGGGAAGAACTGAAGCCGGAAACGGAAAATAACCGTTAGAAGATCGGATATGAAACATTTTCAAGGATTTATAGTATTAACGGTATTTGCCTCATTATTGCTCTGCCCGTCCTGCAACCGGGGAAAGGAGGGCGCCTGCACCCGGCCCGATGTCCTCTTCATCGCCATCGACGACATGAACGACTGGGTGAACTGCCTGCACGGGAGGGAGGGAATTCATACCCCGAATATCGATGATCTTGTAAGCAGGGGCATGCTGTTCACCAATGCCCATTGTACGGCCCCCGCCTGCTGTCCATCCCGTACCAGCGTCATGACAGGGGTGCGGCCGAGCACCTCCGGTGTTTATTCAAACGCCCACATATGGCGTGAATCACCGGTACTCGCAACGGCCATGACCATCCCGGATTATTTCCGGGACATCGGCTACACGGTCAAGGGGGGAGGCAAGATATTCCATGCCCTGTCCTGGATCCGTACCGGCTACGGCGTGGACCAGAACGATCCGGATATCTGGGATGAATATTTCCCGTCCAAAAACCGCCAGATGCCTGAAAGCTTCTGGCCGGAAACAGCCGTAAAGGATTCGACCGGCTACGTTACCTGGGTGCCCCTGGCAGGGGCGGGGACCGAAAACCGGCCGCCCCACTTTTTTGACTACGGGGCTTTGGGGACCACCGGCGACATGGCCGATCAGAAGGTGGTCGACTGGGCCATAAGGGAACTCAACAGGGACAGGGACAAACCCCTCTTCCTGGCCGTGGGCATCTTCAGGCCCCACATCCCCTGGTTCGTGCCCCGGGAGTTTTTCGACCTCTATCCGCTTGAGGAGGTTGAACTGCCCGGGATACTGGAAAACGACCTCGAAGACGTCTCACCGGTCTCCCTGCAATGGCTCAGGCGTTCCTGGCAGCGGTGGATGATAGCGAACGATCAGTGGGCGAAAGCCGTGCAGGCATACCAGGCCGGCATCTCCTATTCGGATTACATGGTCGGGAAGCTGATCCGGGGACTGGAAAAATCGGGGGCTGTGGAAAATACGGTCATCGTGCTATGGTCCGACCACGGGATGCACATCGGCGAAAAAGAACAATGGGAGAAATTCACGCTTTGGGAGGAATCCACCCGTGTACCGCTGTTCATCTTCGCACCCGGGATCACCGAAAAAGGGAGTAACTCGGCAGAGGCCGTCAGCCTGCTTGACATATTCCCCACCCTGGTCGAACTGACGGGCACGGAAGTATTCCCCCAGCTGGAAGGGACCAGCCTGCTGCCCCTGTTAAAGGATCCGGATCTGAACAGGGATGAACCCGCCGTCACCACCTACCATTACAACAATCACTCGGTCCGGACGGAAAACTGGAGGTACATCCGTTACCACAACGGGGATGAAGAGCTTTACAATCACCGTGCGGATCCCGACGAATTCCATAACTTGGCCGGGCAGGAGAAGTACCGTGTGCTCATGGATTCGCTGAGACGGTTTCTGCCCGTTATAAACGAAGAAGAATAAGAACATCAATCACCAAACAATTCAGATATGAAACGCTTGCTTATTATTCTTACAGGGACCTGTCTTATGGTCCTGATGCATGCCCAGGGTTTTGAAGAGCTGGCACTCACCCCGCCCATGGGATGGAACAGCTGGAACCGCTTCGGCTGTGATGTCAGTGAGAAAATGATCATGGAAATGGCGGATGCCATGGCCGGAAACGGGATGAAAGAGGCCGGTTACCGGTACATTGTGATCGATGACTGCTGGCAGGTAGCCCGCGACAGTGCAGGGAACATCCTGCCCGACCCCGAACGTTTTCCTTCCGGCATGAAATACCTGGCCGATTATGTGCATTCGAAGGGACTGAAATTCGGGCTTTATTCCTGTGCAGGTTCAAGGACCTGCCAGGGAAGGCCGGGAAGCCGGGGATACCAGTTCCAGGATGCACGGCAGTATGCTGCCTGGGGAGTGGATTACCTGAAGTACGACTGGTGTGCGAACGGGGGACAGAATGCCAGGGCTGCTTTTACCACAATGAGTGACGCCCTGAAGCAATGCGGTCGCCCCATTGTTTTCAGCATTTGTGAATGGGGAAGCAACGAGCCCTGGGAGTGGGGAGAGGGAGTGGGACATCTCTGGAGGACTACCCCCGATATCCGAAATATCTATGAGGCCGAGATCAACTGGGGCGGACTAGGCATTGTGAACATCATAGACAAACAGGCAGTCCTTTGGAGGTACGCAGGTCCCGGGCACTGGAACGATCCCGACATGCTTGAAGTGGGGAACCCGGGACTGACAAAAGACGAGAACATTACCCATTTTTCAATGTGGGCGATGCTGGCCGCCCCCCTGATGGCCGGCAATGACCTAAGGGATATGGACCCTGAGGTCCTGGAGATCCTGACCAACGGGGAAGTGATTGCCGTAAACCAGGACTCGCTGGGCCGTCAGGCCATCCGATTCCTGGATATGGGCGACCACGAGATCTGGGTCAGGCACCTGCAAAACGACGAACTGGCCGTCTGCTTCATGAACCGGAAGGATTATCCCTGGATCACGAATTACGACTGGTCCGCTATAAATATATACCACATGGGAGCCATACGCTTCAGCCAGCAGGAATACAGGATGAGGGATCTCTGGAAGCACGGGGACATCGGTACTACGGCAGATGTGTTGAACACGGAAATACCTCCCCACGGGATATTGATGCTCCGGTTAACACCGGTCGCCAAATGACAACAAAACCCAGGATACAATCCTGCCCGGTTCGATCCGTTCTCCTTTTCTCTGCAGGTACGCGATTTAAGCTATTTAGTAAATTTGGAACAACCTAACCATTCAGCATGATGATCAAAAAAACAACACCGGTATTTTGTTTGGCCGGCTCCCTGGTCCTGCTCGGCCTTCTGATGAATTCCTGCAGCACATCGGGGGAAAAGGATAATACCTATCCCATACGGCCGGTTCCGTTTACAGCCGTGAAATTCACCGATGATTTCTGGGCGCCGCGCCTGAAAATCAATCATGAAGTCACCATTCCGATCGCCATTGAACAATCGACCCTGAGCGGGAGGATCAGGAATTTTGAGATTGCCGGGGGACTGGCGGAAGGGGAATTCTGCTCGACTTATCCCTTCGATGATTCCGATATTTACAAGATCATTGAGGCGGCGGGCTATTCCCTCCAGACGAATCCCGATCCGGAGCTCGAAGCCGCGGTGGATTCATTGATCGACAAAATCGGGCTCGCCCAGGAGGAGGACGGATACCTGTACACCATCCGAACCATCATGGGAGATGATTCCCATCCCTGGATAGGGAAAAAATGGGAAAAGGTCAATGAGCTGAGCCACGAGTTGTACAACCTCGGTCATATGTACGAGGCTGCCGTGGCCTATTACAAGGCAACGGGAAAGAGGAAACTCCTGGATATTTCCATCGGGAGCGCCGACCTCGTGGATAAGACATTCGGCTGGGGGAAAAGAGAGGACTACCCGGGACACCAGGAGATTGAGATCGGACTGGTCAAGCTGTACAATGTTACGGGCGACAAGAAATACCTGGATCTTGCCAAATTCTTCCTGGATGTCAGGGGACCGGGAGGGGAGCAGTACAACCAGGCGCATCAAAAGGTCGTCGACCAGACCGCGGGCGTAGGCCATTCGGTACGGGCCACCTACATGTATACCGCCATGGCCGATATTGCCGCCCTGTACCGCGACGAGTCATACATCAAGGCAATCCGGGCCATCTGGGAGGACATTGTTTATACCAAAACCTATGTGACCGGGGGGATCGGGGCCTCCGGCGGCAACGAAGGCTTCGCTGACCCATATGTACTGCCCAATGAAACGGCCTACTGTGAAACCTGCGCATCGGTCGGGAACATGCTCTGGAATTACCGGATGTTCCTCTACGACGGCAATGCCCGGTATCTGGACGTCTTTGAACGCACACTCTATAATTCCTTTCTTTCGGGCGTATCCCTGTCCGGCGACCGGTTTTTCTATCCCAATCCCCTCGAATCTTCCGGGCAGTACGAACGCAGCAAATGGTTCGGATGCGCCTGTTGTCCCCCGAACGTAGCCCGCACCCTGCCTTCCCTGCCGGGTTATGTATACGCCACAACCGATAAGGACATTTACGTGAACCTGTTCGTTGCAAGCCGGGCTGAATTCGAATTTAACGGTATGCCGTTCGGGATTATCCAGGAAACCGGTTACCCCTGGGAAGGGAAGGTGGAGATAACCCTGGATCCCGAAAAGGATACCCCTTTCTCCCTGCATGTCAGGATACCCGGCTGGAGCAGGGAAGAAGCCATTCCCGGCAATCTGTATACCTTCGCTCATCCGCTTGCAGGGTCTGTGAACATCCTGCTGAACGGCGAGGCCATGGATCCGGATATGGAAAATGGTTTTGCGGTACTTGACAGGACCTGGCAGAAGGGAGACCGGCTCTCCCTTGAATTCCCGATGGAGATAAGGGAGCTGATAGCCGACGAGCGGGTGAAAGCGGATACAGGCCGGATGGCCGTGCAGAGGGGACCGATCGTCTATTGCGCCGAAGGGCCGGATGCGAAGGACGGGCATGTGCTGAACCTGGTCTTTGACCGGAAAGCGGATTTCAGCGCCGAATTCCGGCCCGATCTGCTGAACGGGGTGGAAGTGATCCGGACAACGGCCGGTCACATTACGCTGATCCCTTACTATGCATGGAACAACCGCGGTGCCGCAGAAATGATGGTCTGGCTGCCCCTAACCAAATAGATATGCGAATGAAAAAGACAGTACAATTGGCCGTGTTTGGCCTGCTGGTCTTCTTGCTGGCAGCTTGTTCCAGGCAGGGAGACCGGCGGATCCGCACCGGTGGACCGGAAGTGGTGGAGTTCAAGGCGATCCCCTTCGAGCTGTCCGATGTCACACTGCTTGACGGACCTTTCAAACATGCGACGGAATTGAACATGCAATCCCTGCTGAACTACGAACCGGACCGCCTGCTTGCCAAGTTCAGGCGGGAGGCCGGATTGAAGGAGAAAGCCGAACAGTATTACGGATGGGAAAACGAGATGCTGGCCGGCCACAGCCTGGGCCATTACCTGAGCGCCTGTGCCCTGATGTACAGGACAACAGGGGACCGGCGATTCCTTGATCGGGTCAATTACATCGTGGACGAGCTCGATACCATACAGCAGGCGCAGGGAGACGGTTACCTGGGCGCATCTACAGGCGGAAAAAAGATACTTACCGAAGAGGTGGCAAAGGGGGATGTACGTTCGAGGCGTTTTGACCTGAACGGGATCTGGGCGCCGTTCTATACCGAGCATAAGATCATGGCCGGGCTTTTGGATGCCTGCGAGTTGTGCGGGAATAAAAAAGCCCTGGAGATCGAGATCCGTTTCGCCGACTGGCTGGAAACCGTGATCGGACCACTGAACGATTCGCTGATGCAGGTCTTGCTTAACTGTGAACACGGCGGGATCAACGAATCCCTCGCCGAGCTGTACGGCATCATCGGCGAGGAGAAATACCTCGAAATGTCGAGGAAATTCCACCACAGGGCCATACTGGATTCCCTGGCGGAGCAGATTGACGTACTTCCCGGCAAACATGCCAATACCCAGATTCCCAAGCTGATCGGGCTGGCAAGGCTTTATGAACTGACCGGTGACAAAACAGACCGGCAGACAGCGGAGTTTTTCTGGGACAGGGTCGTGCACCATCATTCCTACGTTACCGGCGGGAACGGCAACCATGAATATTTCGGGGAACCGGACCGGCTGGCCCACCGCCTTAGCGAGGGGACCACGGAAAGCTGCAATGTGTATAATATGCTGAAGCTGAGCCGCCACCTGTTCGAGTGGGAAGCATCCGCGAAGGTGGCGGATTTCTACGAGCGCGCTTTGTTCAACCACATCCTCTCTTCCCAGAACCCGGAAGACGGCCGGGTGATTTACAATCTTTCGCTCGAAATGGGCGGGTACAAATCCTACCAGGACCCCTACTGGTTCACCTGCTGCATCGGAACGGGCATGGAGAACCATTCCAAGTATGGCCGGAACATCTATTTCCACAATGACAAAGAGCTCTATGTCAGCCAGTTCATTGCTTCCAGGCTGGACTGGGGGGAGAGGGGACTCATCCTGAGCCAGGTCACCTCTTACCCCAGGCAGCAGGGCACCCGGCTGGAATTCGAATGCCAAAATGAAGTCCCCCTTGACATCATGCTGCGCTATCCTTACTGGGCGAAAAACGGGATGGAAGTGAAGGTGAACGGGGAACGGAAGAAATTCAGTGAGAAACCCGGATCGTTCCTGCGTATCGGCGGGACCTGGAAAACGGGGGATGTCATAGAGGCCTCGATCCCCTTCAGCCTGCGGCTGGAACCCATGCCGGATGATTCAAACCGGGTGGCCATTATGTATGGCCCGCTGGTACTGGCAGGTGATCTCGGACCCGAAGACGACCCCGATGCCAATGACCCCATGTATGTGCCCGTCTTTCTGTCGGAAGACCGGGACCCGGCATCCTGGCTTGAACCGGTGGAGAACGAGCCAAACACCTTCCGTACCGTGGACGTGGGGAAGCCCAGGGATGTCACCCTGAAACCTTTTTACAGCACCACCGGACGCCGATATTCCATTTACTGGGACCTGTTCGACGGCGAAGGCTGGAACAGGAAAGAACAGGAGTACAAGGAGATGATGGAACGCAAAAGGAAAATAGAGGAAATGACCATAGACCTGGTCCGGACGGGTGAGATGCAGCCGGAGCGGGACCATAATTTCCAGGGGGAGAATACCTGGGCAGGCGAGTTCAAGGGAAAGCACAGCAGGGAGAGCAGGGACGGGTGGTTCTCGGTGGATATGAAGGTGTACAAGGGCCAGCCCATGGGACTGGTGGTGGAATACTGGGGCGGATACCCGGGTTCGAGGACCTTCGATATCCTCATCAATGACGAATTGCTGGCAACCGAGAACACGGCAAATATGCAGGAGGAGCGATTCGTGGATGTGACTTACGATATCCCGGACGGAATGACGGTCGATAAGACAACTGTAACGGTGACCTTCAGGGCTCACAAGGGGCATACGGCCGGACCGGTATTCAGCGTGCGTACCATCAAGAGGTAGGCGATGCTTAAATCAGCATCAACCGGTTTTGTCATTCTGCTCCCGATGGTCTCCTGCCATCACGTGCAGCATCCCGATGCGGGTCTGGCTGCCGGCGGGCGGTCAATAGGATCCCGGACCGGGGACTTATAGCGGAAATGATCAAATTTTCCATATAAATGACATGGAATTACAGATGATGACCTCTGTCTGCAACTATAAGAATATTATTGCAATACCGGGAATACTATTCTTGCCTTAACTTTTGAAATTCAAACTGGAGTACATATACTTGATCCGAACTAGCCGAACTAAACGACTTTTGATCACTAAATAACTTAACCATGAATTTAAAAAATCGGATTTCAAAACAATTGGTTTCAATGCTGGTACCTCTTTTCCTCGGAGGTGTCATTATGGCACAAACAGAAGTTAGGGGTACGGTAACAACTGCCGAGGAAGGCGGGGGACCAGTTCCGTATGTATCCGTTGTTGTTAAAGGGACAACACAGGGTGCAATCACAGATGCAAACGGGCAGTATGCCATAACTGTATCTGATTTGAATGTTACGCTTGTATTCAGTTATGTAGGGTATGAAAGACAGGAAATACCCCTAAACGGAAGATCAAGCCTTGATGTTGTTTTAACACCGTCAATTGAGGAACTTGAAGAAGTACTTGTGACGGCCCTGGGTATCCGAAGGGAGCGCAAAGCCTTGGGATACTCCGTCGGTGAGGTTGGAGGCGATGAACTGCAAACCTCACAGGAGAATAATGTTATTACCGCCTTATCGGGGAAAGTCGCCGGGGTGCAGATCTCAACCTCTTCAACGCAGGCCGGCGGTGCTTCCAGGATTACCATAAGGGGCAATTCATCGCTTCTTTATAACAATGAACCGTTGTTCGTTGTCGATGGTATTCCTTTTGAAAACACGGAAACCGGATCTGTAGACGGCTATAGCCCCGGTACTACAACGGGACTCGACCTCGATCCAAGCAATATTGAATCGATCTCGATCCTTAAGGGAGCTGCCGCTTCTGCACTTTATGGTTCAAGGGCAGCCAACGGTGTAATCATTGTTACCACGAAAAGCGGTAAGTTCAACCAGACGCCTACGATAAGAATATCGCATCGGTCTTCTTTTGATAAAATCTATGAAACACCCTTGCAGGAAACGTGGGCTATGGGTCTGTACGATGAAACCGAAGGAGGTTATGTTTACTATGACACCGAGAAAGGCGAATACACTTCCTCGAGCTGGGGACCGAAGATTGATGACCTGGTAGCCTCGGGAGAGGCAACTAAATACGATCGCTGGGAATATTTCAAAACAGGTTATACATCCGAATCCAACTTCAGCATTTCAGGCGGCAGCGATGTAATAAGCTATTTCGGGTCCGTTAATTATACGGGTCAGCAGGGTGTTCTCGATCCCATCAAGCTGAATCGCACATCGTTCAATACAAACCTTACTGCAAAGGTAAACAGAAAGATAACTGCCAACGTAAACCTGAATTATACCCGTACCGTCAACGATCGTCTGTTGGAGGGCTGGAGTTCTTTATCATCGTTCATGAACTCTTTCCTGGCCAGCCCGTGGACATGGAATCCCGAGCCGATTTTTGATGCGGATGGAAGGCAAAGGATTTTCAGATATGCCGGCAGGAACAATTACCTATGGATCGAGGATTACTCCGGGAATAATGTTGAACGCAACCGGTTTAAACCGGTTTTCACCCTTGATTACAATATAGTCGAAGGACTCGTTCTGACCGGCAGGGCCGGGGTTGATTTCTACAACCAGAGTTTTTATGACTTCGTTAATCTCGGATCCATCGCTTATGGTTCCACAACCGGAAGTTATAACCAGAGCACTGAAGAATTTTTAGGGTTTAATTCCGATGTAATTCTTACCTACCGGAAAGAATGGTTTGGGGGTGACCTTAAAACCGACTTTATGTTAGGGCATAATATTCAGACGTATCGCAGGATGTCTGCGGGAATAAACGGTGCCGACTACAATGTTCCCGAATGGTATAATATCTCCAATTGCTCAACACAAACACCATGGAGCAATATTTGGAATAAACGGTCTTACAGCGGATACGGTCAGGCTGTTCTTTCATATCGTGATTTTCTGTATTATACATTTACAGGACGGAATGACTGGTCTTCCACACTCCCTGAAGAAAACAATTCATATTTCTATTCCTCGAACAGTCTGAGTTTTATTTTCTCGGAGCTGATCGATTTGAATCTAATGGACTTTGGTAAATTAAGGTTTTCATATGCAACCGTGGGTAATGATGCTCCGGCATATTCAATATTTACACGCTCGTACGTAGCAGATGCATATGGCGGCGCCGGTATACCCACAATGCAGTTTCCCTATAACGGGGTAGGCAGTTACCTGGAAGGTACGGATGCCGGCAACCCTGAACTTAAAAATGAGGAAACTACCGAAACGGAGATCGGGCTGGATATGCGCTTCTTCAAAAACAGGTTCGGATTTGAAGTTGCCTATTACAATAAAGTGAGCAAGAACCAGATCCTGCCTGCAAATACGCCAATTACCACGGGATACAGTTCGGTTCTTCTGAATGTCGGTAAAATATCCAACAAGGGAATAGAACTCAGTCTCCATGGTACTCCGGTTCAGCTATCCAGTTTCAAATGGGATGTTGCATTCAACTGGTACAGGAATCGCAGTAATGTTGATAAAATAGCCGATGGTGTTCCTTCAATTGATCTTGGAGGTAATTCATCGATTGTCGAGGGTGAACCTTATGCACTTTTCAGGGGCTCTACCTATGTCACGGACGGAAACGGAAACAGGGTTGTATGCGATGATCCTGCCGATCCGAGATACGGTTACTATCTTATCGACTACGGCGATAATATAATTGGAACCAATGAGCCGGACTATGCAGGAGGGATGAGGAATACATTTACTTACAAGAACCTGTCCCTGAGTGCTTTCTTTGACTTCAGGGTCGGTTCTGTTATCAGCAGCGGTACGGATTATTACCTTCTCTATTACGGGATGGCGAAACGCCAGGAAGACCGGCCGGAAAACGGTATCCTTGTACATGAGGGTGTGATGGGCCATTACGATGCCGGTAATAACCTTGTCATTAACAATTCACCGAATACCATCCAGTCACAAGTTGTGAGAGGCTGGCAGTGGTACTACAGTTATGTAACGGAAGAAAGCATCCAGCCTGCTGATTATCTGAAGCTCAGGGAGGTAGCCCTTACTTACAAGCTTCCAGAGAGCCTCGTTTCAAAAGTTAGCTGGATTCAGGATGTAAGCCTTACGGCACAGGGACGCAACCTGTTGCGAATATTCGATAAGGACTTCTCGGGTCCCGATCCGGAAGTCAACCAGTTGGGTACCACCAACGCACAGGGCTGGTATACATATATGATGCCTGCTACAAAATCGTATACCCTGGGCGTTTCAGTTACATTTAAATAATATTGATCTGAATACAAAATCAAGAAAAATGAAAAAATTAATTAAATATTTTCTGATCCTGGCTGGATTTAGTTTTATGTTCAGTTCCTGTGAGGATTTTCTGAATGTAAATGAAGATCCGGACAGTCCCGCCTCAGATGAGATAACTGAAGCTACCACACTGCCGGGCTTGTTGGGCCGGTGGGCATACAACGGTGTATGCAGCCGTACGATCGATGCCATGTACATGACCATTCAATGGGTGCGTGTCGGGGCACAACCTACCGGAGTATGGGGAAACTACCTGACTCCTTCCAATGCCGGCGATCCCTGGAATCTCTATACCGGTTTACAGAAACATGCCAATAAACTTATGATCCAGGCTGAGGAAAACGGGAATTCTCATTATAAAGGTATTGCAGAGGTGATGCTTGCCTGGGGATGGGCTACGCTTACGGACCATTACGGCCCCATCCCTCTCAATGAAGCTTTTATGTTCCCGGAAATCATGAATCCCTCGTTCGAGAGCCAGGAAACGGTCTATGCCGAGGTTTTCAATCTGTTGGATGATGCGATCACGAATCTCAGCAGCACACAGGATCAGAACCTGGCTGTGAGGAGTGATGACCTTGTATATGAAGGAGATATCAGCAAATGGATTAAACTGGCTTATTCACTTAAAGCCCGCTATGAGATGCGTTTATCCTATGCTCCGAATCACACCACAACGGCTCAGGCCGATGCCGTACTGGCAGCGTTGGGCAACGGCATGGCTTCAAACGACGACGATGCCCTCTTCCGTCATTATGCGGGGACGGGTTTCCAGAGCGGGTATTATGAGCACGGGCCTAACTGGACCGATGTACAGCGTCTGACGTCCTCCGTTTTCATGGTGGATACAATGAATGCCACCAATGATCCCCGCCTTGAAATCTATTTTGACAGAGAGGAAACAGGACAATTCCAGGGTTGGGTATCGGGTACCTATATACTTGGTGACGATTATCCGAGTTATGTTTCAAATGATTACTGCGGGCCTACTTATCCGGAGACATTTATGAATTATGTGGAGTGCAAAATGCTGGAAGCGGAAGCATATGCCCTGAAAAGTGATTTTACGAATGCTGAAAGTGCCTGGGAAGGAGCCGTTACTGCCGATATGGGAGCCTTGGGCATCGATTCCGCGGCGATAGCCAGTTACATCGGGCAGTTTACATTCCCGACAAATACCGAGGATGCACAAGCCTTTATCATAATGCAGAAATACGTGGCTAATTTCATAACAAATTTTGAAATGTTGTTTGATTATATCCGCACCGGATATCCGGACTTTCCTTTCCTGGATAATAACGTGGGGGCAGCCAGTGATGAAACAACACCCAGAAGATGGCCGTATCCCACGGATGAGGCTGAGAGAAATTCAAACTGCCCTGATAATACCTTCAATCCGCTTACAACAAAGGTATGGTGGGATAATAAATAGAGATTTGTCATAAATGGTAAAGAAATAGTAGTTTGAATGGCGTGGATTTGCGGATCCACGCTTTTCTTTTTTTATGCATTTATCATCGCGAATCATGATAATACTGCAATTCCAACTCACTCTCACACTGCCCTCCGTAGTCCCAGGTACCCGGGGCGAAGGGTGAATCTTTGCCTCAGCCTTACATGATCAACCGAGGATAGGCCGGGATTGCAATCGAACATTACGAGTTAGTGAGAGCATCCGATGAAAATACATTCTTTATTCATATTTCTCCTTGTTTGCAGTTTTTCCTGCCGGCGGCCGGGAACGGACCGGCCCAACATCCTGGTCATCCTTGCGGATGATCTGGGCTATTCCGATATCGGCTGTTACGGGGGCGATATCGAAACCCCCAACCTTGACCGGCTTGCGGAAAACGGGATCAGGTTCACCCGGTTCTATAACACGGCCAGGTGCTGTCCGAGCCGGGCAAGCCTGCTTACGGGACTTCATCCGCACCAGGCGGGAATGGGGGCCATGGTCGGACCGGCCACGGATGCGGAAGGCTACCAGGGTGATCTGAACAACCGTTGCGTTACCCTGGCCGAAGTACTGGGAACAGCCGGATACAGTACCTATATGGCCGGCAAATGGCATGTGGCCAGGTCATGGGATGGCAGTGACAAACACAACTGGCCCCTTCAAAGAGGATTTGAACGGTATTTCGGGACCATTTACGGGGCCGGAAGCTATTTCGATCCGAGGCTGCTGGTCAGGGATAACGATACAAGCTCAGGATCCCCGGACGATTTCTACTATACCGATGCCATCTCGGATACCACAATCCATTTTCTTGAAGACCATATGCGTGAAAACCCGCAAAAGCCGTTTTTCATGTACGTAGCCTATACGGCACCGCACTGGCCCATGCATGCCAAACCCGGGGATATTGAAAAATACAGGGGCAGGTTTGACGAGGGATGGGACCGGCTGCGTGAAAAAAAGGTTGAACGGATGAAGTCTTTGGAACTGGTGGATCCGGACTGGGAAATGTTCATGAGGGACCCGCGGGTGCCCTTGTGGGATTCGGTGGAAAACAAGCAGTGGGAGCTCAGGCGGATGGAGGTCTTTGCCGCAATGGTGGATTGCATGGACCAGGGAATAGGCCGGATACTCGATTTTCTTGAACAATCCGGGCAGATGGACAATACCCTGATCCTGTTCCTTTCCGATAACGGGGGCTGCCAGGAGGCATGGACCCTTGAAAACCCATGGGCAACGAGGTTTGGTCCGAAAGTGACCCGGGATGGCAAGGTCATCGATTACTCGAACGACGGCCGGCGCGATCCGGGTCCCCCGGACACCTACTGCAGCTACGGAATGGGATGGGCCCGGTACAGCAATACCCCCTTCAGCGGTTACAAGAGCGGCACCCGGGAAGGAGGGATATCAACACCGATGATCGTCCGGTGGCCGGGCAGGATACCGGATAAGGGCATGTACCGGAAGCAGATGGCCGGGATCATTGATATCATGCCGACTCTTGTCGAAGCCGCCGGTGCCGGTTATCCTGAAGTGTTCAGGGGAGACAGCATCCTGCCCATGGAGGGGATGAGCCTGGTCGGATGCATCCGGTCGGATGAACCACTCATCCGGGATGCCTATTGCGTGGAACACATCGGGCGGGGGAGCATCATCGACGGTGAAGGCATTAAAGCCGTCCGGTACGGCAGGCGTCCATGGCAGCTTTACGATCTGAATGCGGACCGGACGGAAACAAACGACCTGGCCCCCGTAATGCCTGGGAAGACCGAAGAACTTGCCGGGAAATGGGAAAAATGGGCATGGAGGGCCAGGGTATTGCCAAAGCCAACTCAGTAACCATAAAATACGATCTGTTATGAGAACAATCCAATTCTTGATGGTCTTCCTGGCGGTGTTTCTTATATCCGGTTCCTGCCGGCAAAAGGCTTCCGAAGAAGGCGAAAGGAACCTCGCCAATGTGGCCCATCCCTCCGGATCGGTCAGATGGGGTCCGTGGATCCGGGGACTGAATGACGGGGAGACACCGGCCGATTCCCTGCCGTGGAGAAGAAGGGACTTAAAATGGTGGCCGGACCAGTGGATCCAGTACGACTGGGTCGAACCGGTGCAGACCGCCGAGGCGGACATTTATTTCTGGGATTATTACGGGCGCCTGCCCCTGCCGGTCACTTTCCGTCTCCTGTACTGGGACGGCGATGGATTTGTCCCCGTCCGGAATCCAACCTCCCGGACACCGGAGAACAACAAGTACAACCGGGTCGGTTTCGATAAGGTGGAAACCAGCCGGCTTCGCCTGGAAGTGGATTCAGCCGTGTTCCTGATGGCCAATGTGCTGGAATGGAAAGTCTACCAGGCCGAAGGTTCGCCCGACCACCCGCCCGTGGTGACCGCCGGTCCCGACCGGGACCTGATGCTGGGCGGGAAAACCTACCTGGCAGGCAACGTAAGGACCGTCGGTTCGTTCGATAAAACAAAATGGAGCAAGCAGTCCGGTCCGGGAAGCGTCACATTCGAAGATGCACGCTCGATCGAGACTACAGCAGAATTCTCCGGGACCGGCGAATACACGCTGACACTAACGGCTGCCGAAGGGAAGAAAAGTGCCGGTTCCTCGCTGAAGGTCCGGGTCCTCAATCCCCCGGACAAGGAACGCCTCGACGTGGTCTATACCAAGCCTTACAAGATCGACAACCCGCTCTGGAACCAAAGGGCAAAAACGATCATCGTGAACTGGATCCCCCACTGCATCGACCAGATCAACCGAACGGATCTGGAAAGGGGACAGGGGGGTATTGACAATTTTATCGAAGCGGGCAAAGCTTTGCGCGGAGAGCCCCATGGACCGCACCTTGGATACGTGTTCTCGAATGCCTGGGTGCACCAGACGGTTGAGTCCATGTGCATTGCACTGATGGTTGACCCCCAGGGGGATGCCGGGATCATTGCCGCACAGGAGAAAATGGAAAAGACCCTGGAGGACTGGATACCCAGGATCCTGGCTGCCCAGGAGCCCGACGGTTACCTGCAGACGGCTTACACTTTGCGCGACACCAGCCTGTGGAAAGAACGCTGGTCGCCGGATAACCGCGGCACCCATGAGGGCTATGTGGCCGGATATTTCCTCGAGTCGGCCATCAACCACTATACCCTGACCGGGGGCCGGGATACCCGGCTGTACGATGCAGCCAAGAAGCTTGCCGACTGCTGGGTCGACAATATCGGTCCGGGCAAAAAAGCCTGGTACGACGGACACGAGGAGATGGAACAGGCCCTGGTGCGCTTCGGCCGTTTTGTGAATAACATGGAAGGGGGCGGCCGGGGAGACAGCTACATAGAACTGGCCAAATTTCTCCTGGACAACCGTGGGGGCGGAAGCGAATACGACCAGAGCCATTTACCCGTCCAGCAACAATATGAAGCGGTCGGACATGCCGTACGGGCAGCCTACTGCTACTCGGGCATGGCGGACGTCGCGGCTGAAACGGGGGATGTGGATTACCGGAGTGCGGTCCTGTCGCTTTGGGACAACATAGTCAACAAGAAATATTATGTGACGGGAGGAATAGGAAGCGGGGAAACCGCAGAAGGTTTCGGCCCGGATTACTCGCTCTGGAACCGGGCCTATTGCGAGTCCTGTTCGAGCTGCGGACTCATTTTCTTCCAGTACAAGATGAACCTGGCCTACCGCGACGCGAAATACGCCGACCTGTACGAGGAGACCATGTACAATGCCCTGCTGGGTTCGCTTGATTATCAGGGAAAGAATTTCTATTATACCAATCCATTGATAACCAATTTTCCCCGTTATCCCTGGCATGTATGTCCCTGCTGCGTGGGGAACATACCCAGGACCCTGCTTATGATACCGACCTGGACTTACGTGAAGAGCCCTGACGGTATCTTCGTGAACCTCTTCATCGGGAGTACCATCAGGGTGGAAAACGTGGCCGGCACGAATGTGGTTATGGTACAGGATACGGACTATCCATGGGATGGCAGGGTTTCCATCACCGTCCATCCCGAGGAGGCAAAGGAGTTTACCGTCTATATTCGTGTACCCGACCGGACCACGAGTGCACTGTATACACCGGAACCGCAGGTTATGGGACTTAAAAGCTTGGCAGTCAACGGGGAAGTGCTGGATAGCGAACCGGAGCTCGGGTACCTGCCTGTCACCCGCACCTGGGAGGCAGGAGACCGCATCGAATTCGAATTGCCCATGGAGGTCCAGATCATCACAGCCGATGAAAGAATAGAAGACGACCGCGGCAAGGTAGCCCTCCGGTACGGACCGCTGATCTATGCTGTTGAAAGCGTTGATCAGGACATTGATAAATCGCTCGGCTCAGGCACCCTGTCGGCCGAATGGGATCCCGACCTGCTGGGAGGCATGGTAATCCTCAAAGGTACCTGGGGGGACGGGACCTCCTTCCTGGCCATCCCGTATTTTGCCCGCCAGAACCGCTTGTTCGCAGAGGGAGAAGAGGAGGAGGTCAGGTCCGCGGTCTGGATCAACCGCTAAGGTTCGATCCATACACAGGGACGCGCGTATTAAGGCCGAAATCCTTGAACAAAGGGAAAATCCTTTGTAACTTTATTTATTGAATAATCCACGAAAAAATAATTAAAGGATAGCATATATAAATCAAATAAGAATCCTGAAGCCAATATGTTCATACCCGGCACTGTTTTTAATAGTTCTGTCAATCGGTGTCGAAAGTCTTTTCGCCCAATCCGATATATGGGTGGGCAGCTGGAGTTGTGCGCCCTATGCTGCAGGTTCGGGAAATACACCTCCTTCTCCCTATTTGGCAAACAACACATTACGACAGGTGGTTCGTGTTTCAATAGGAGGTGATACATTAAGAATCAAATTTTCAAATAAAACCTGTTCTACCCCGGTAACAATAAATTCTGTTTATATCGCTGAGTCAAACGGCGGAAGTGCTGTTGATGCCTCGACCAACACGAAATTGAAATTTGGTGGAGATACTTCGGTTACCATGGATGCCTATTCTTCCATAACTTCCGATCCGGTTGCATTTCCCCTGACACCAAGTATGCGGCTGGCAATTACCGTATATTATGGAGAGGCAGCTTCAACGGTTGACATGACCAGTCATGTGGCTTCGCGGACCGATTCCTATATCGTTACCGGCAACCAGGCTTCGGCGGCTGATTTTACCGGAGAAACCATCACGGCACACTGGTTTCATATTAACACCGTTGATGTTCGTTCTGCCGATACTGCGGGTTGTGTAGCTGTTCTTGGAAATTCGCTCACCGATGGATATGGCCTGTCCGGGGGATTGCAGAACCGGTGGACCGATATTTTCTCACAAAAATTACTCGATGATGAACGTACCAAACATATAGGTGTTCTTAATTTAGGGATTGGTGCAACCACCCTGGCAGGTTCTGGCCCTACAACCGGGCTTAGCAGATACCAGGATGATTTACTGACTCAATCAGGTTTGCGATGGATCATTATCTTTAACGGCACCAACGATATTGGTGGTGGCGCATCGGCAACAACCATTATCAATGCTTGTCAAACAATTATCGACGATGCCCATGCCATGAACATTAAGGTTTATGGTGCAACCATTACACCATTTAAAGGCCACTACTATTATACCGAAGCACATGAGGAGGTTCGTAATACAGTGAACGAATGGATCAGGACACCGGGGAATTTCGATGCATGTATCGATTTTGATAAAACGATCCGTGATCCGAATGACACTGCAAAACTGACAGCAGAATATTCTAATGATTGGCTGCATCCCAATGCCGCCGGATATGCGTTTTTGGGAAACTCGGTAGACTTGAATCTGTTTACAGAAATTGAAAGCTCAGAAACACTCTTTGCAAATGCAGGTTCCGACCAAACCCTGGTGGACCTTGGCGACAGCGGCTGTGTTTCAGTTAAATTGAATGGTTCGCGCAGTTTAAGCTGGAGTAGTGATATTGTTTCCTATGTCTGGAGCGAAGATGAAACACAGATAGCAACAGGAGAAAACCCCGAGGTTGATCTTACGGTCGGTACTCATACCATTACACTGACCGTAACGGATAAGGATGGAAAAACCGATTCTGATGATGTATTTATTACCCTTTTAGAAGACTCGGGAATTTGGTTGGAAGCGGAATGTGGAACTGTAGGAACACTTTGGGATATTAAATCAGACGAAAATGCTTCAAATGACCATTATGTAACCGTAAAAACTGGAAATAACAGCACCGGCAGCGCTCCGGCAGATGCTGCAGGATTAATATCCTATACGTTTGATGTAGAAGAAGGTGGCACCCATAATTTATATGCCCGGTTAATTTGTCCCAGCCCCAACGATGACTCTTTCTGGATAAAAATGGATAACGGTTCTTTTGCTATGTGGAACAATATTCCAGCTCCTACATGGCAGTGGGTAAATTTCACTTCCGGTTTTAGCCTGAGCAAGGGGGGCCATACACTAACCATAGGCTATCGTGAAGATGGTGCACTGATGGATAAGCTATGGATTACCGATATTCGCGCAGACGTAATCGGTGAAGGGTCGGCTGCCGGCAATTGTAATGCATCTGCGTTAAATTATGAGTCGATCAGCTGCATTGAACTTTATCCAAATCCTGTATCTGAAGAAATCAACATAACCATACCCGATTCACCGTTTGAGGTCAGCATGTACAACAGTAACGGCGAGCTGCTATTTAAACAGGATACCCAGGCCAGGAATATGACTGTTAACATGGCAAATTATCCTACTGGTATGCATATCATAAGGATTACCAATCAATATCAAACCATTGCGAAAAAAATAATTAAACAATAGAATTGCACTAAAGGCAACCGGCAAGGGTAAAGCAAATAGCAAAGATATTACAGAGGCGCTGGGTATGCGGGTAGTTAAGAGGAGAAATCCCAGAATAATAACAGTTCTATGCACAGATCAGTATACTGTATATGATGCGTTTGCCAGGAAGAAGAATCTATTGCACAAGAAAATACCGAGTTGGGACAGAAAGTGGACAACGAAGAAGATTTTTCATTTACAGCATGTGAATAATGTTCATAGTAAATTAATGAAATGGATCAGACAATTTAATGGAGTTTCTTCAAAATACCTTCCTAATTATCTGATATACTTTAAAATACAAGAGATTGTGAAGAATCTTAATAATCAGGAAGCAGGTCTCATTCGTTATTCTCTAAAGAAGAATAATGCCTATTTGAACCTGCAACATTAAACTGGACATAAGGTTAAGCAATATTTCAATGAACAATACTATTGTACATAAGAGCCAAATTACGAACATCCCTACAGTGGGATCTGATCCAATACAATTGAGTAGACTTAAAACTCCAGGCAAGTGATCTTTCTTACTTGAAATAGGTTGAATCGTATATAAAATCCTCATCATGATGCCCGAGTTCTTCTTCGATCAATTCATTTTGAACGCTTTTAATACAGTCTATTGAAGGTAAATAGGGCTTTATGTCCAATACAGGAGTCCCGTTGAAAGCATCAACCCCCGATACGTATAGAATCCCCTTTTCTATTTTTTCAAGTTTTACAATAGAGAATCCGATCGGATTTGGCCTCTTTGGACTGCGCGTGGAAAATAAACCAAAATCGTGTCCTGAAGCAGGTGGGGTTACGACATCATCCCATCGCTTTACTTTGTTGAAATGATAAAGTACAATAATGTATTCAAATAACTCCAGGGTTTGTAAGGCACTGTGATACGGCGGATAAATTTCAATCCGGCCTTTTGTTTCAGGCATTAGTATGCCCTGGCGGGGCGCACCGGTTTGGGGGGTATAGGAGGTATGAAAAATTCCAATTGGATGATATATTATTGGTTGAGTCGTATCCTGTCCGTTCATACTGAAAACAATTAATGCGTTGATTATAAGAAAATAACTAATTCTGCAATACATGTTTATTATCGAATGTGTTATTTATTTTATTACTCATGTGCCTGGTCTTTGTATCAATGGAATAAATTATTTAAATTTAATCCAAATTATTTTAAAATGAACAAAAGTTCATTTAATTATATTACCGGTAATGATTCATGTTTTGATGCATTGATTAACATTTTCTGGTAACATGCTTGACAAAGTCAAAGAATACTTTGATACACGCAAGTGTACAGGTTTACTTATCAATAGTACCCCGGATGGGATTATCAACATACCATCCAAAAAGATCAGGTTTTGTGAAGCAATCCATTATTCCTTTGATATACCCTTGCTCATCAATAAAGAAAACCTTGATTGCATGGGTGCTAAACGCAGTTTGGGATTCCAGAAAAATATGGATAATGAATTATCACTGCACATTTCGGAATATACAAGTATACCGCGGAATCATATCCGCAAAATGTTAAAGGATACGCCCACTATAGCGGTCTCCCTTGAAAACATCTACATGGGCATCACCAGTGAAATGGAGCAGGAATACAAACCTGATTTTTACATTATATATGCACATCCTTCCAAAGTAATGGAGTTTATCCATGAGCTTTTAAGCAAAACGGGAAAATCTGCGTTTATCCAGCACAATTCATTACTTTCAATCTGTGGAAATGTCTTTGTCCGGGGTTATAATTCAGATATTTCCTGCGTGTCTTTTGGCTGTCCGGAATCAAGAAAATACGGAAACGTTTTAAAAGATGAAGTGATTGTGGGATTTCCTGAAAAATTTGTTCATTGGCTCGTTGAAAAAGACCCTGACTGAGTCAATACTCATCGGTTGTCTTATCTTTCCGGCTTCATATTCAACTGGTATATATTCTCAGAATTGCATTTTCTGCAAAGGAGTATTGGTTTTAAGGTAATCATAATCTCATGGCAATTATCGCACTTAAACCAATAGTCATCCGATATATAGGTTCCCCCTTTTATTAAAATCTCCCTGTTTTCAACGAATGCTTTTGCAATGGTCATTCTTGCATGATTGTATATGCGGTTAAAGGTGGGCCTTGAAACATGCATTCTGTAAGAGGCTTCTTCCTGAGTCAGCATTTCATAATCACAAAGCCTTATCGCTTCGAATTCTTCATACAATAAAGTCACATGCTCGATCTTCCGCTCGGGAACACCAAATGGTTTGAATCCTTCCATTACTGGAGGCATCATAATTCTTCTTTGCCTTTTCCTGTTTGGCATGACTGATTCAGTTAATTCCCGTGATCATCATTACAATTCCTTATCTCCGGCCAGATATTTTTTATCACATTCCTTTTATCGACGCTGCAATGCTTTCCAAACAAAGATAATAAATCAAATGAACATTGGTTCATTTCGACTTGTTTTGCTAATTTTATGTATGTCTTATCATGAAATCAAAAGCTCTCTGCCGCCTGGTATATTACTGGTTGCTGCGGCAAAAAACAGACTGCCTGAAGATGTCCGGGCCGCAGTAAATGCCGGAATACCTAATGTTGAGATGCGCTATCTTTCTATGGGGATGAGTAACAGTTTCAAGATAGCCATCGAAGAAGGAGCCAATATCGTACGGATTGGGACAAGACTTTTTGGCAACGTTCCGTCTGAAACACAGAACTGACATTGATTGCTGATAAAATGCTTTCATGTGAGAGAAGGACTGTTATATGAAAAAATAGAGGAGCGCAAAGTCATATGTAATCTTTGTGCCCACCGTTGTGTGATATTTCCTGGCAGGAAAGGGATCTGCAAGGTAAGGCAAAATGATGCGGGAACGCTCGTTACAAAAGCCTACGGACGGACCGTTGCCCAAAACATTGATCCGATAGAAAAAAAGCCATTGTATCATTTTTATCCCGGTTCCAGCGCGTATACCATTGCCACACCCGGGTGTAACTTTCATTGCAGATTTTGCCAGAACTGGCATATTGCTGAAATCTTCAGCGAAGAAATACTGGAATCCGGAAAGGAGGCAACACCGGAACAAATCGTTCTGGATGCAAAACAGAAAGGTTCTGAGCATATTGCTTATTCCTATACGGAACCTACGATTTTTTTTGAATACAGCTATGATACGGCACGCCATGCACATGAAGCCGGGCTTAATAATCTTTATATTACCAATGGTTATATGACCGGTGAAATGCTGGAGATGATCAGTCCTTATCTGGATGCAGTCAACATTGACTTAAAGGCTTTCCGAGACGAAACGTACCGCAGGTATACCGGGGCACATTTACAACCAGTTCTGGACAGCCTGAAGAAAGTAAAACAGTTAAATATATGGTTGGAGGTTACCAGTTTGATCATACCCGGCATCAATGATGATCCGGATGAAATCCGGGATATGGCTGATTTTGTTGCAACCGAATTGGGCAGGGATATTCCCTGGCACATCAGCCGGTTCTTCCCGGCTAATAGAATGAAAGAATACCCATCCACACCTTTGAAAACCTTGCAATTGGCAAAGGAAACAGGTTTGGAAGCCGGGCTTTATTATGTATATCCGGGTAATATATGGGACCACAAGGATTCACATACCATTTGTCCCCAATGCGGTAAAGCATTAATTGAGCGATCCGGTTTCGGAAAAATAAGAAACAGGATTCAGGATCATCGGTGTCCGGAATGCGGAATGTACATTGCTGGTATTGGCTTGTAAGATGTATGAACAACTAACAACTCTGGCATTTGGACCGGTTCCATCGAGGAAGCTGGGACAGAGTTTAAGAATAAATAAATCATGAAGAAGTTAAAAAGTAACATTGAATGGTTGGATGCACTGCTGCCGGAAGGTATTGCAATTCCGTCTTCCACTTTAATAAGCGGACCCGGCGGAACCGGGAAACCACTGGTAGAACTTGCCTTTGTTTCTGCATGGCTAAAAGCCGGGGGTTCATTGATAAGCATACCCCTGCAATATCCATCAGCAGAGTTAATACAAAGTGCTATCCAAAAGCTTTATCAAATTGATCTCCAGGATTATCAAGGGAAAATAGCATATATTCAGTTTGATCCCCATGCTGAGATATGCAGGAAGATAAGTGATAATATGCTTCTGGCAAATATGGTAAAGCCGGAAATATGGGATGATGCAATTGAAATGGCAGAAGAGATGGTTGAAAATACCGATCCGGGGACCATGGTTTTTGGTTCAGCGCTGAATTTACTGCTTTTTTCCCCTACTTATAAAGAAAGGATATTGAATAAATTACTGGAAGCCATCAGGGATGATAAAAGTAAGACCTATGCTTTTGCCGTAAGCACCAGTGCATTTGCAGATAAAATCCGGTTGATGGAAGAAGCCGCTGATAATTTAATGTTTACACGGATTGAAAGTCCAATGAGGTTGTTTTTTAGGATCTCAAAAATGAAAGAGGTTAAATTCTCAGACAAGGAAACAGAGGTTCCGATATCAAAAGAAATGCTTGAAGAAATAAGTGAGATAGCCGAAGCAAGCAGAAAGAGAAGAATACCGGAAATAAAGCAAATATGAAAATTACAATCATTTATGACAACACCCTATTTCAGCCGGGACTGAAATCTGACTGGGGATTTTCCGCCCTGGTTGAGACCGGGGATCACAATATCCTTTTTGATACCGGAGCCAACGGATCCATCCTCCTGAATAATATGAAAAAATTGGATATCGATCCGACGGGAATTGATGAAGTATTTATTTCTCATGATCATTTTGACCACGTGGGGGGACTTTCATCCTTTCTTAATAAGAACAATAACGTCACCATCTATGTGCCGGTTTCGCTGAGGGGCGTGTGCAATGCAAGAAAGGTCATCCATGTGGATCAGGCCATAAAGATCCATGAAAATGTTTTCTCAACCGGAGAACTTGATAATATTGAACAATCCATGGCGGTCAGCACGGATAAAGGACTGGTCCTTATTGCAGGGTGTTCACATCCGGAAATGAAACATATCCTTGATGCGGCCTCACAATTTGGAGAGATCTATGCCATCATCGGCGGTTTGCACGGATTCAATGAGTTTTATCTGTTTAAGGATTTCGGTATGATCTGTCCCACTCATTGTACTCAGCACATCACTGAAATTCAAAACCTGTACCCCGACAGGTATGTTGAAGGCGGAGCCGGCAGGAGCATTGAAATATAACAGGTTATTCAGATCGCATGGCATTGTTCTGATGCTCTGGCTGGTATCGGGAAGCGTTTTTCACCATTGTATTCAATCGGATATGACAAGGCGTATTCGGAAGAGTTATAAATTCCGGGATTATTATCCGCAATTATAATTTTTTATTCAAAATTAATCTAAATAATTTTATAATGAACAAATGTTCATTTAAATTAGAACTGTCATTTTAAAGTTATACTGAGACATATTGCATTAACGGTAAACAATGCAGAAGCTGTCTATAATAACGCGTTAAAGCTGGGTTATAAGGTTATTGTGAAAAGCAATCCCGGCAGCAATACGTATTTCATATGGGATAATAGCGGAAACATGTTTGAAATAAAATGAATCGATAATCATTCTATAATATATGATAACTTATGATGTAATCATCATCGGAGGAGGTCCTGCTGCCATCGTAACAGGAATAACCATTAAAAAGTTTTTTAACGAAAAATCGGTGCTTATGATTAAAGAAGCCGGCGAGGGACTTGTTCCTTGCGGGATTCCTTATATTTTTCACCTGCTGGGCAACGATGCTGATAAAAATAAAATGGGTCCCAAACCATTTGTTGATCTGGGCGGAGAAGTATTGATAAATAAGGCAGAAGCTGTTGATAAAGCAAGTAAAACAGTTGCTGTGAAAACCGGTGAACAGTTTGGATACCACAAACTTGTCTTTGCAACCGGGTCTCTTCCGAAGATTCCTGATTTTATCCCGGGCCATGACCTTCAGAATGTATTTTATATGAAAAAAGACTACCCGTATATCAAAGAATTGGCGTCAAAAATAAGCGGGTTCAGGAATATTGTCATTATAGGAGGGGGGTTTATAGGAGCCGAAGCAGCCGAACAAATAGCCGCATCAGATATTAACGTTACTCTGGTTGAAAGTGAACCAAACTGTTTTTCAAAAGCATTTTCAACTGAACTGAGCAGGATAGCGACCGACGCATTAAAAAATACAAAGGTTAACGTTTTGACTTCTTCGCTGGTTAAGGAAATTGCCGGTGAAAATAATAAAGTCAAACAGGTCGTCCTTGCCGACAGGAGAAAGATCGCTGCCGATGCGGTGATCCTTTCAATCGGCTACAAAGCCAATACCCAACTGGCAAAAGAGGCAGGACTTGAATTAAATAAATACGGGGATATCCATGTAGATGAATACGGACGTACCTCAATTAAAGATATCAGTGCGGTAGGCGACTGTGCCCAGACATTCGGTTTTCTGACAGGCCGGAGCGATATCATCAAACTGGCTTCATCCGCCACTGCTGAGGCCCGTATACTTGGTCATAACATTTTCGGAATCAGAATTAAGAAATGCTCGGCAGGAACCCTGGGAGTTTTCTCGACTGAAATAAACGGACTTGCCATGGCGGCTGCAGGTGCCAATGAAAAAAATGCAGAAGAAGACGGCATTGAAATCATATCTGCAGAATTTACATCGCCTGACAGGCATCCCGGAACTTTGTCCGGTTCATCTGATCTGACGGTAAAACTTTATGCTTCTACCGTTGATGGAAGCATCATAGGTGGTGAAGCATGGGGCGGAAAATCGGTTGGCGAGATCATAAATATTATCAGCATGGCCATTCAAAAGTCCATTACTGTATATGAACTGGTATCCTTTCAGATCGGTACACACCCGCTGCTGACATCGTCGCCGGTAAGTAATCCGATAATAAGGGCAGCAGAAGAAATCATCCATCAGGTACTGAAAAAAAATTAGGATAAAAAACGAATCATTCACAGGGAGAATCTTACAGTTAACCAAGCAAATAATTAAAACCTTATCAATATGGTTAAGGCAGGGGATAACAATAACCGGGAACGAATCAGGATACATCTGGGGATTGACGTTGGATCTATATCCCTGAATACTGTTTTAATGGATGATGAGAACAGGATCGTTGTAAATCGATATGATTATTGTCATGGCAAACCTTTTCACAGGCTCAGGGATGTTCTTGGAGAACTGCTTACAGCATACAGGGATTATCAGATTGCATCGGTATCCATTACAGGTACCGGCGGGAAACTGGCTTCGGAATTAATCGGCGGACACTATGTAAATGAGATTATTGCCCAATCTACTTCTGTATCAAAACTTTATCCTTCGGCGAAAACCATTATTGAGATGGGTGGCGAAGATTCGAAGCTTATTTTTATGGATGTTTCAGAAAATAATTCCTCCAAGCTCCTGGATTTTCAGTTGAATAACCTGTGCGCTGCGGGAACAGGTTCATTCCTTGACCAGCAGGCGAAAAGAATTGGCGTTCCCATTGAAAAGGAATTTGGTGAACTTGCATTGAAATCGGAAAACCCACCAAGGATGGCAGGCAGGTGCAGCGTTTTTGCAAAGAGTGACATGATCCACTTGCAGCAAATAGCAACACCGGTTCATGATATTGTTGCCGGATTGTGTTTTGCAGTAGCGAGGAACTTTATCAGTTCAATGGCCAAGGGGAAAAAGCTTGAATTTCCTGTAATATTCCAGGGTGGTGTTGCAGCCAATGTTGGTGTGGTGAGAGCTTTCAGGGAAATCCTTCATGCAGATGAGAAAGACCTGGTCATTCCTGAGTATCATGCATCAATGGGCGCCATTGGAGCGGTTTTTCATACTTTATCCACGAATGCCGGCAATAAGGCTGTTTTTAAAGGTTTGGAAGAACTGGATAAATATCTTAAAAGCGGAGATACAGAGGGAAAATATCTGGAACCCCTCATTGAACCGGATACAAAATATCGTAAAGATGTCAGGATATTGCCTGAAGGGACGGAGAAGACAGAAGTGTACCTTGGACTGGATGTTGGTTCATTAAGCACAAATGTGGTATTGATTGATGATAATAACCGGGTTGTTGCCAGGCGATATCTTCCTACTGCCAGCAAACCTCTGGATGCCATCAGGCGTGGAATGCTGGAAATATTCAAGGAAGTTGGGCGCAAGGTTGTTGTTAAAGCTGCCGGATCAACGGGTTCGGGACGTTACCTTACCGGTGATTTTATCGGAGCCGATGTGATCCGCAATGAGATCACGGCTCAGGCTACCGCAGCAGTTGCTTATGATAAGGAAGTGGACACAATATTTGAGATTGGTGGACAGGATTCGAAATACATCAGTATTGATAATGGCGTGGTTGTTGACTTTGAGATGAATAAGGTATGCGCTGCGGGAACCGGATCATTCCTGGAAGAACAGGCAGAAAAACTTGGCATCAGCATTATCGATGAATTCGGAAACCTGGCTCTTCAGTCAAAAAAACCTGCTGCACTGGGCGACCGTTGTACTGTTTTTATGGAATCTGACTTGAATTCATATCAACAAAAAGGAGCGAAAACGGAAGATCTGGTTGGAGGTTTGGCCTATTCCATTGTTCTGAACTATATCCATATGGTCGTCAGGAAAAAAAGGATCGGCAATCATATACTCTTTCAGGGCGGGGTTACCAATAATAAGGCCGTTGTAGCAGCATTCGAAGAGGTTACCGGTAAAAAAATATATGTGCCGCCTCACTTTGATGTGACGGGAGCTATTGGTGCAGCAATGCTGGCAAGGGAGTATGTGAAAGAGAATAATATTCATACCCGCTTTAAAGGTTGGGACATCAGTAAAATTCCTTATACAGTCGATAAGTTCATTTGCAAAAAATGCCCCAATTATTGTGAGATAAGGAGGGTAAGGATAGAAGGAGAGAAAAGGCCCCTTTTCTATGGGGCAAGGTGCGAACTGTTCGAAGTGGCTGAACGTAAAAGCAAAGGTCATGATATCCCGAATTATTTCGATGAGAGGTTGAAAATGTTGATGGGAGATTACAGGGAACAAGAGAAAGATGAAAGGATCTCCATAGGCATCCCGAGAGGGCTGATGTTATTTTACCAGCAATTCCCGTTCTGGAGAACATTTTTCGAAGAACTGGGATTTCGTGTGGTGCTGTCTTCTGAGACGGACAACAAGATCGTTAAAAAGTCGCTTGATATGATCGTTGCCGAGACTTGTTTGCCTGTGGAGGTAATGCACGGACATATTTATGACCTGCTGGAGAAACAGGTTGATTATATCTTTACACCCTTCATTATTAATGAGAAGGGTGAAAAAGATAATCCAACCTACAATTATAATTGTACTTACGTACAAACCTATCCATTTATGGTAAAAACTGCACTCCCTCCGGAAGACAGGGAGAAACTGCTGATGCCTGCCCTTAATTTCAGATATTTTGGTAAAGTTCTGAACAAGGAATTGTCGGATTTCATGTGGGACAAATTCAAGATACCCAAAAAGAAAACCGTCGATGCCATCATGAAGGCGGACCGTTTACAAACACAGTTTGAGCGAAACCTTGAATTACGGGGAAAAGAAGTGTTGGATAATCTTCCGGATGATAAAGAAAGTGTGGTGATAATAGGCAGGCCTTATAATACCGGTGATCCTGCACTGAATATGAACCTGATTGAAAAATTGATCAATCTCGATGTCATACCGATACCAACAGATTTTCTGCCGCTATCAGGTGAAAGAATTACCAAAGACTACCATCAAATGTACTGGCCCAACGGGCAGGATATTCTTGCTGCTGCCAGAATCATTGGAAGAGATAATAAGCTTCATGCCGTTTATATGGGCAATTACAGGTGCGGCCCCGATTCGTTCCTGTCACATTTCGTCATTGAAGAAATGGCAGGCAAACCGTACCTGGAGCTGGAAATTGACGAACACAGTGCCGATGCGGGTTTAATCACCAGGTGTGAAGCATTTCTTGACAGTCTGAGAGGGTCAAAACTGATCAATAAAGTACGAAATGAAGTATATAAACCCAGGGGCTTTGCTTCATCGCCCGAAAAAAACCGCATTCTGTATTTTCCCTATATGTGTGATGCCGGAGAGGCTGTTGCGGCAGCATCGAGATATTGCGGTATCGATGCTCGCGTGCTTCCCAGAGAAGATGAAAAGGACCTTGACCTGGGCAGAAAATATACATCGGGAAGGGAATGTTTCCCCATGATATGCACTACCGGAAGTTTCCTGAAAAGATTAATGGAACCCGGGGCCGATTCGAAAAAGATAAGTTTCTTTATGCCTGACCATAATGGTCCGTGCCGTTTCGGGCAATACAACAAGTTTCAGAGTGTCCTGTTCAACAGGCTGGGATTTGAAGATGTCAGAATCATTTCACCCAGTAACGATACTTCTTATGAAGCCCTTTCCGGCGGACAGGGTACAAAATTCCGCTATGCTGCATGGAAAGGCATCGTTGCAATTGACCTGCTGCGAAAATTAAAACAGGAGCGGAAACCTTATGAATTAACTCCCGGTTCAACGGAGCATGTATACAATGAGGGTCTTACAATGATTGTCGAATCCATCGAACAGGGTGGTAAGGATGTTATTGACATACTGAAACAGACTGCACGCAGAATGCATGAAATTCCATTGAAAAACGGATTAAGGAAACCTGTTATAGCAGTAGTCGGTGAAATATTTATGCGTGATAATCCCTTCTGCAATGGCTTTTTAATTGACAGACTCGAGAAAAACGGTGCTGAAACCTGGATTGCACCTTTTGGTGAATGGTTAAGTTATACTACATACAGATACAACCGTGACAGTATATGGAAAGGTGATTATAAAGGATTGATGAAAGCCAGGATCCAGGACTTTGTCCAAAAATCAGTATCAAAGAAGCTGCAAAAATCTCTTTTGGGAATGTATGACAGGGAAAGAGATATTGAGCTGCATGAAATGCTGGAATCCTGTGGCCCGTATATTCATAAACATTATGATGGTGATCCTGCACTTAATCTGGGTACATCCGTTGCTTTGTCCAAAACCGGAATATCGGGTATTGCAAATATCCTCCCTTTTACCTGCATGCCGGGGACGGTTATCGAATCTGTGTCCGATCAGTTTAAAAGAGACCATGACAACATCCCTTATGTCAATATTGCTTATGACGGACAGGATAATACATCTATTGATATGAAGATTCAGGCTTTTATGCACCAGGCAAGGGAATTTGCAAGGGGAAAAGGATATGATAGGGATATGAAAAAATTCGGTTTGAGTCAGCTTGTATTGGAATGATTAATTATTCGTGAGCCTAAAGAGTGAAATGCTGTGAATCCGGGAGGTCATATTTGCACTGTCCTTGTCCAATTTTCCTTATAGTTCCCATACCTGTTTCTTGATTTTCTGACCTTCCCCGATCATCCGAATAATCAGCGGCTCCGTCAAATAAAAACCCCGCACATTCGTGCAGGGCTTTTCTTTTGTCGGGGTGGTGAGGTTACTCGCCTTGCTCGCCGGTATTTATCATTTGTCTCTTCCTTCAAGCAAGCTTGAGTCAGCGCCAAATAAAAAACCTGGCCACAAAACGGTGCCAGGTTCTAGAGGTTACGGAGGATAAGCGGTATTTATGCAGGTAAAACCATTCCGGGACGATCAGGCCAGTTTGGTATAAAACTCATCCGGAGTCAATTCCCTGAATCCATTCCTCGCATGAAGATACTTCCTCAGATCGACGCATAAATGGCATTTTGAATAATACCCCTCTTCGTTTGCAGTATATCCCCGTTCGAGCGTAAATTCCAGTAATCCCTCCATATCCCCGAGGATCAAATGTTTTAAAACCGGGAATTCATCCGCATCGACGCCGGATTTCAACAGATCATCCAATTTCCTGCAATCTCCAAGGCTGATCCCACCGCAGAATCCGGGCATGAAATTGCCGTAATTATCAAAATGGTTATGCCAGCTTCTCAGAAAAGGCGGGTTGCAGGGCAAATGCACAAGACTCCTGGCAGGATACCTGGGATACAGGTCGGCCAGTCCTTCTGAAAGACTGTAAGGAGCTCTTCCCATAATAAAAAACTCAGTCCTCCTGGCAAAATCAGCCCTGTTTTCCATTTTCAGGAATTCTTCAAAAGATACTTTTCCTTTGATGCACAATGCTTTAAAACGCTTGAAGTATTCAATCTGATAGACTATTGCATTATAACCGAATATCTCCGTACTCATCCTGATTGCCCTTTCCGTCCTCTCGAACGGTACGTATTCCAGGTAGAACGGATTTACCGAGATCATGATTCCCTTCATTCCTTTCTCACGAAGAATCAATAATTTCTCTTTGGTGGTTTCATCGTTGCTGCACCAGTAGCCATTGGTTTCTACAAAGACGGAAGGGATATCCAGGCCTGTTGCGATCTCTATGGCTTTGCACAACAGGTCGAAGTTCAAAAAGGGCTCGCCTCCGGTGAAATGCAATCCATGGCTCAAACCGATGTTTTCTTTTCCGTAGGGACTTGGCTGTATCTTACCCGCCAGCTGGTTTAATATTTTCTCCAGGTCTCCTTCTGAAATCCAGTC
Organism: uncultured Bacteroides sp.; assembly: GCA_964575235.1. Lineage (GTDB taxonomy): Bacteria > Bacteroidota > Bacteroidia > Bacteroidales > SM23-62 > SM23-62. The sequence continues at coordinate 1,749 of CAZNQG010000002.1, read as the reverse complement.
AGCCTTCCACCCGGGGGCACATGCATACATGCAATGACGGCATGCAGCATTGCACTTGTAGGATAATAACAAACCGCCGGAAACAGGTACAGGGATTTTAATGTTCATGGTAAAACGGGCCTATTATATGAAATAAATTTAATGGAATAATCCCGGATGTTCACATTTCTATCCCGTCAACTATAAATTGTAAATGGGAAGGGTCAAGCAACCCGTCTTCTCTACTTTTAACGGGTACATAAATCCGGGAAAGACATAAAATGATATATTTGGCCATTGCGGTTACAAACTCTATATTGCCCTACAGAAATATTACATACAAAAAATTTGTTTGGTAATTAATTCGACCAAGAATAAAATACCAAAGTAAGATCATGAATTTATTGATATGAACAGAAGGAAATTTCTCGGAAATACAACTAAGAATCTGGCCTTGGCGGGATTTTTTGGTCTATCCCAGAACAGTCTTACCAGGAACCTGATAAAAACAAATGATACCGGTGACCAACAGGCCGGTGCCAGAGATAAGATGATATACAGATCACTTGGGAAAACAGGAATCAAGCTGCCCATCGTTAGTATGGGGGTGATGAATGCCGACAATCCCGCACTGCTCAGAGCTGCCTGGGAGGCAGGCATAAGGTTCTTTGATACCGCATGGTACTATCAGAATGGCAATAACGAAAAAATGGTTGGATCCGTCCTCCGTGAAGTAGGTGCGAAGCGTGAGGATGTCAGCATTGGCACCAAGATCTTATTACCGGGACCTGTCAGGGGCAAAGAGGCAAAGGAGATGTTTCTTACAAGGTTCGATCAAAGTCTTTCGCGTCTGCAAATGGATTTTGTCGATATACTTTATTATCACATGCCGGCAGGCCTGGATCAGATAAATGATCCGTACATCCTCGAAGCATTTACTGAATTAAAAGAAAAAAGAAAAATAAGATTTTCGGGTTTCTCCACGCATTCTTATTGGCCGGATCTGGTAGATGACGCTGCCCGGAGAGAGTTCTACGATGTAATCCTCCTCTCATTCAATTTCTCAATGTACAACGATCCACGTGTATTTGATTCGATTGAGCGTGCTCATAATGCAGGCATTGGACTGGTGGCAATGAAAACCCAATGCCAACAAGGATGGTATAAGAGAGGGCTTCCTGCTGAACAGCAGACGTTTTATAGTAAAACCAACATGAATACCGCATTGCTTAAATGGGTGCTCAAAAACGAATACATTGCAACTGCTGTTCCGGGTTTTACCACATTTGACCAGATCAGGGAAGATATAACAGTGGCATATGATCTGGAATATACTGAAGAAGAAAAGAAATTCCTCAGTGATAAAAACGTTAAACTTGCCATTCAGTCGGTTTGCCGGCAATGCGGAACATGTATTGCATCCTGTGCAAAAAACGTTGATGTTCCAACCCTGATGAGAATACACATGTATGGGTTAGGATATGGTAATCTTCTGATGGCTAAAATGACCCTCGATCAAATTGAGCAAGGAAGAAGTATTGACAGCTGCAGCAATTGCATTACCTGCACAAGTAAATGCAGATTTAGTGTCCCTGTATCGGAAAGGATTAATGAACTTAAAGAAATATACTGTTAAACTGGACATTGTATAGAATTTCAGTTTAATAATGTTTCTTGTAATCAAGAGTATATTTAAGGATTAAGGACCTCAGTGAAGTTGTGCAACTAATTTTCTGTAAAATTTCATCCCACGGTTGATTTTTCTTCTTG
>CAZNQG010000001.1:4220-78419 GCA_964575235.1 uncultured Bacteroides sp. | reverse complement strand
GCGTTGCCCTCCGATGGTTGCGGGACCACGAACAGTTCCCGGATCCCCGTCCGGTCCGGAAGGGTCAGGACGAACCTCCCGGATTCATCACTCAGGACGGTCTGCACATCGGGCCGGTTCCCCAGCAGGGAGAAGAACAGCCGGACCCGCGGTACGGGGGACTGGTCCTCCGTCCGGATAACGCTCCCGGAAATCGAGATTCCGCGCATGTCCGGCAAATAATCGAAACGGAATGCCTCCCCGGTGCCGGCTGGTGGGGGACTGATCCGGTTGAACCGGGCATCGGCAACTCCGGCCGGTACAACTCCCAGGCAGAAACCGCCGGGTGAACCCAGGTCTGAAGCCTTCAAGCTCAGCTTTACCTCCACTTCCTCCCCGGGGGCGTACACCTTTTTTACGGTACGACAATCGATGGTGCCGGAATCCATCCTGACCCAGGAGGCGGATGCCCCCCCTGCACCTCCCCTGTCTTCGATCACCTCGTCCAGATCAGGATTTACGATATCGACGGGGGTATAACAGAAGGCAAGGGGACCGAAATTGCGCATCCACCGGGTATAAGACCTGATATAATACTTCCCTGTAAGGGTACCGGGTGGTATCTCCAGGCAGCCGGAACTGCCTTCAAGGGTGTTCGGGAATTTGCCCCTGGATATCGCCCTTCCGGATGGTGTGACCAGCTCTACGTACAGGACTTTGCTCCAGGCTTCCCCGGCGGGTTTGTCTGCCGCATTGCTGATTTCTCCGCCGGACACCCGGTAGAACGCACGGAAACGGATACTCTCGTTCACAGCATAAATCTCCCGGTCGGTATAGAGAACGATATGCTCCCTGAGGGCAAGAGCCTCATTACGGCAGTTTTCACCCATGGAAAGCTGCCCGCTGATGGTCGCAGGACCTGAAAATAAAATCATCAGGGTGCCCAAAGTAATGATATGGTGGCCCGGCCTATTCATTCTGGTTCCAGTAATCGGGGACCTGAGTGGTTCCCCCCAGCAGCAAGCAATTGAAGCAGCTCTGATCGGCGGTTCCGTAAGGGGATCCTCTCCCCTCAGGGCTTAACGATATCAGGTAGTGAATCCCGGGAACCAGCTCATGAACTTCGCTTATCGTATCCAGCGGGCATCGTCGCCTTGGAATGAAGAAATCATGGTATTTCTCTACCATGATCCTCCGGTCTGTGACCTGGGAGGCCTGGAAATATCCCAGTACCTGCTCCTGGGGATCGTTCACATTGCAGATGTTGCCCACTGATACCGCTGGCTGGGTCTCATACATACCGCCGGTCTCCTGGATCTGCCCCTTGATCCTGTCCCAGTAGAGAAAAGCCTCGTCCGAAAGCGAATACTGGGTAACGAGCAGGCTGTACTTTATCCGAAGCTTGTCGGTCTGGTTTGACACAAAGTTCAGCGGATAGTGATTAAGTTTGTTCTCAACCAGGTTACTTGTCGAGGCAGCGTGAAGTTCCTTCACGGGCTGGGTCTTATAGCAGGTAAACAGGGAATCTGTGGGAGGGTAGAATTCGATAAGGGTCCTGCCATCCCAGATATACTGGATCAGGTAGACTGATTCATATTCATAGGTTTCCTCGAGTTTCCAGAGCATGTTCCGGCTGGCTCCTTCCTCCGGTTTTACGTCCAGGTAAAACTGGATGCCGTAATAGGTTTCTTCCGGGTCTTCGGTTTCCAGGCTTTCAACCCCGAAATAGAGGCTGTCAAGCCTTGCAGAAGGGAGCAGGGGATCGAAATCGGACATGTATTCCTGTCCGTCGGGCGTGAAAACATGCACCCGGTAGGACTTGCCCAATCCCAGGAAAGGTCTGTCCAGCACAGCCGCGTACCTGCCGCGTGTGTAAGGGGGAAAATCCATTCCCGTACCCTCATCGTCCTCGACACGAACCACGCATCCCTCAACCGGAATGAAAGCAGGCTTGCTGTAGGGCGAGGCCCGGCTAACCTCGACGGTATGGATTCCCGGGCTGTCCGTAATGACCCCGCTCACTACTAGCAGGTCCTGCACCTCCTTGATCTCGGGGCGGAAAGGCTCGATGCAGGCCGCAATGCACAACAGGATTCCTATGGACAGGTACTTATTCGCTCGCATAATTACCGAACTTAAAGATCCATGAAAGCGTTATCACGGGCCGGCCGAAAATGGACAGCTTGTACCCGTTGATCACCCCGCCCTCACTCTTGAAATAGACCGAGTAGGCATTCTTCCTACCGGTAAGGTTGTAAAAGTTCAGCATCCAGTAGCTGTGAATGGGCTTTACTCTTCTCAGGTTCCCTTCCAGGTTGAAGGAAAGGTCCACCCGAAAATAATCCGGGATCCGGTACTGGTTCCGCTTCGAGTAGTGGATGTATTGCATTCCGTCCATGTAATAGATGGATACCGGGTAGGTCACCGGCCGGCCGGTTATGTACACCAGATTACAGGAAAGACTGAGGCGCCGGTTCAGCCTGTAATTGGAAACAAGGTTCAGGTTATGGGGGCGGTCGTAATTCGAAGGATAGGGTTCCCCGTCATTAATGCTCTCCCCGGGGGAATCTCCCTGTATGTGCATGATGGAACGAGAGTAACTGTAAGCAATCCAGCCATTGAATTTCCCGGTGCTTTTCCTAAGCATTAGTTCCAGCCCGTACGCCCTCTGACTGCCCTGAAGGACCTCGAACTCAATATGGGGATTGTTGATGAAGCTGGCCCCGTCCCTGAACTCCACTATATTGGATGCCCACTTATGGTACACCTCGATCGAGCTGCTGATCCCGCCGGAGGGAAAGTCATGGTAGTACCCGGCTGAAACCTGGTTGATCCTGGGCGGAACAATATGATAATCGCACAATTTCCACTGGTCCGTCGGCGAGATGGCTATGGTATTGCTCAGCATGAAAAGGAATTGCTGAATCCGGTTGTAAGAAATTTTCACCGAGTTATCCGAACCCAGAAGGTATTTCAGGGCCAGCCTGGGTTCGGGTCCCCCGTACTGCTTGACCACCCTGCCCGGCAGGAATTGCAGGGTATCGGTAATGTTGCTGACCTCCATGGGGAGCCCTTCCCCGAATTTAAATGCTTCGGCCGGTCCCAGGGCCATGTAGTGGCTGTACCGGATTCCCCCGTACAGGGTCAGCCTGGGACCCAGAGTGATCTCGTCGGCCAGGTATACGGCGACTTCGAGTCCGTTTTCATTTCCGAGGTCAACGGGGACCCTCAGCGACTCCTCATTGTACGGCATCACCCGTCCCCGGTCAAGGTCGTAATAGATCAGGTTGCTTCCAAAGCTCAGCTTATGGGAACCCAGTGAAAGCCAGCTGAAATCCCCCCTGGCCTCATAATGATCGATCCGGTATTCATGGCTGAAGGCGAACGACTCGATGGATTCATCCGTGGTCTGGAACGCATATTCCCCGAATACCAAGGCCAGGTCACCGGAAATCCTCGGGTTGAACCGGTGCTTCAGGTTCACCGATGCCCCGGCATTGAAATAATCGTAACGGTTGGTCGATCCCAGGGTGAAACGGTCCCTGCTGTAATACCCGAAGGCCCTTAGCAGGTTGTTTTCATCCGGCTCATAGGTCAGGGTTCCGGCCAGGTCGTAGAACAGGGCATCGCTGTTCCGCAGCTCGGGATCGTTCATCCGTTTCAGGATCCAGTCCGAATAGGTTGAACGTGCACTGAGCACAAAAGCACTTTTATCCTCAACAATCGGTCCCTCGACGGCAACGTGGCCCGTTACGGGACTGATCCCGCCGCGTGCCGTATACTTTTTCATATTTCCCTGCCGGGTGGATATATCGAAGAAAGAAGAGATCCTTCCCCCGTAACTGACGGGCAGGTTGCTCTTGTAAAGCGAAAAATCCTTGATGATGTCCGGGTTGATGGACGAAAAGAAGCCGAAAAGATGGGAACTGTTGTAGAGGGGGGCCCTGTTCACATAAATCATGTTTTGGTCTGCTGCGCTCCCCCGGACGTTGAAGCCTGAAGAGCCCTCTCCCACACTCTGCACCCCGGGCAGCATTTGGGCCACCTTCAGCAGATCCTTCTCTCCCATTACGATGGGGATTTCCTTTACTGTTTTGTAGCTCAGGCGTTCAAATCCCATCTGGGTACCCCTGACGTTGTGGTACCGGCTCGCCTCGATCACCACCTCGGAAATCGGGATCAGGCCCTTTTCCATCGTGATCTCCAGGCTGACTCCGGAACGCACATCCCAGTAATAATTCAGGGGCTGCATCCCCATACAGTTAAAGTCGACCGTGTAGGTTCCCGGGCGGAGCACAATGCTGAAACGCCCGTCCACATCCGTCACGGCTCCTTTTTTCAGCTCATGCACATAAATCGTGGCGCCTATCAGCGGTTCACCCGTTTCACTGTCCGCGATCTTGCCGTTGATCACTGCCCCCGAGAGGGATCCTTCACCGGTTCCCGAACCGATGACCTGTGTCTCCCGTATCCCGGCCTTCCTTCCCTCTATATAACGTTGTTCGGTGTTGGTAAGCCCAACCTCCGGTCCACCAGCAGCCGGGCCATTTACATATATTCTGCTGCCAGCATAATCCGGCAGTTCCGTAATGATTTTCCGTCCGGGGATAATGTAGACCTGGCGATCCGCTGTGATTTCGAAGGTCAGCCCGATGGGTTCGAGTTCCTGCGACAGGATCTCCCGCAGGGATGACTCACCGCCCGGAAGCCGAACGGTAATGTCTGCGATCCATTTCTCCCGGAAGAAAAATCGTGCATGGCCCTGTTCCTCGATCCTGTTTACCAGTTCCAGGAAAGACAGTTCACCCGGATGACCGGATTCAAAGAGGATGTCGGGTTCTTGCGCCCGGACTTCCGTCAGTACCGTGGCGCACAGCAGGATCATCAAGCCGATCCGAATCATTCGCTCACACCTGCAGCGGACAATGAAACCGTTGCAAAATAACCCCTCAGGTCTGCAATTGGCTATGGAACCGATGGTGATCATTCGTCCGTATTGGTTACTGGCTGAAGGGAAGATACATGTCTGATCAGGGTAGTCAGTTCTCCGGGTTCCGCCCGGCGGAACCGGATCTCGTTGTTCCTCATGTATCTCTTGATATCCCCGCGTACCTTCGGAGGGAACAGGGCTGCGAACGATTTCCTGGATGCAAAGGATTGGATCCGGTCCCCTTGTTCCAGGTAAAAAGTACGGTACGGAAATGTGAAAGAGCCGAGTGATTGCAGGTTCATATTGTTGGGTATAAGTCCTTTGCGCCAGTGCACATAGCAGGTCAGTTCCCCTGCCTGTATCACCTGGTAATACCGCAGCCCCTTCTCGTCCAGGTTAAGCTTCCGGAAATCGAAGCCGTTAATTGTAAAATCCTCGATGCGCATGGGACTCAGAATAATTTTGTTCATTCCCCCCACCGTAGTACGGTAATCCAGCACCAGGTGCTGGTCGTAAATATCATAATGCAACTGGAGTCCCCCGTACTTCTTACCCGACAGGTACACCGATCCCGGAAAGGACTGCGCTCCCATAAGATACGGGTGACCCGTCACCCGGAAATGTGAATTATAGAACTGTATTCCGTTGATCAGTTCCTGGTCCGGTCCGTGCATCCGGCTTACGTACTCCATAAGATCCGGATCGCTGGAGGGCCTGTTTGCCGCCTCCTGCGCCTGGAGTCCCGTCACTCCCTTAACGCCGGTCAGAACGACGATCGGGAGTAGCTTTAAACAAAAGGTAATAAACCTGAACATTTTCAAGGTCAGCAATCCGTATCCCGGTGCAATCGGCAACTACGAGACCACTCGGAAAACCTTTACCGGCACGGATTAAATGTAATTCTAACGCATATTAAAAATACAAATAATATTTCAATGATTAATAACCATTGTGTAATACCCGCTTGATTGTCGCAGCTTTAGCTGCTTATTCCTCAAATGTTCCGGCGATCCTGAAACTGGCTGTGATCTGGGGATTTACCCGGCAGTCTTTAACTTGCTTAATATTGTTTTACTGATCCTGTATTTCAAAACCCGGAAACCCTCAAAATAATTTAACAGGATAAACGGTTAGATTAGAATCAGCGTTCCCAAGATGCCCCGGGGTGCTTTTAAAGTTGTAACTTCATCCCTACTCCGGGACATTCGCCTGATCCACGTAACTTCTCGACCCCCGGTAGAAGAACCAGACTGAAACGGCAAGAATTACATGGCTGAGGTCCATAACATGGAGCCATTTGCCAAGGTCAATGTTCATCAGGAATACGATGTTCGCAAGAAATGCCGTTCCGATGCCTAGCAACATCCATCCGGAACCCGATTTCATTAATCTGGAGTAAAGCAGCAGTTGTAGACCTCCGACCCCGAATAGCATTACGGGGGAAATATAGGCCACCACGAATATAAAATCCTGCCTGACTGAGGCCAGCACGATAAACCCCGTCAGTAAGATGAGGTTAAGACAGATCAAGGCAAGCTTGGCCGTTCCGGATGGGTAGTCTCCCAGGAGCAGGATCGACGCATGAAAAATCAGGGCGATGGATATCATGGAACACCACCACCCGGGAAGCCTCCAAAAAGGAGAGACAGCATAATAGAAGCCATGCCCGAGTATGGATCCCAAGAATGTACCTGTCCCAAGGAATACAAAGAAAAGCGTCAGGTATAATGAAAACCGGGCTTTGCACGGGATCCTGCTCAGCCTGTAAAAGGCAACCAAACAAACCGACGAGATGAGCATATCGGTAAGTACCGTTACCGGTTCATTGACACGGAAGCTAAAAATCTCAATTCCTGTAAGCCCGTTCAGCATGATTGCTGAAATATAGGGAAATAATGGGGAATGCGGACTTATCCGGTCTGACTTATGTAATGTACAGGAAAGTTAATCGTTACTACATACATTAACCTGTAACTTTGACGATATGAGTACATCAAGAGTACCTCTCCACAGCTATGCGATCGTTGCATTTTTTTCTTTTTTGGCAGGTAACATTCAGTCAAAAACCGGCATTCGTAATGACGGATGAAACTTTTCAACTGGTACAGAAATTCGTTGGAACGGATTCGATCATCATGGTTCTGCCCGACGCCCCCCTGCTCCCGATCCGACCTTCAGGATTTTTTAGGGGTTCCTGAAGGAATGAAGATGTGGGGATTGAACGTCAACAATATTATTCACAGCAGCAGTTTTGATCGAGAAATTATCAAACATGAAGCCGCCCATAATTTTATCGGACAGAAAATAGGCGATAACACGAATCAGTTTTTTAGTGAAGGATTCCGTCAAATGACCGAATATTTCTTCGACGAAGAAAAATTCATCGCCGACAAGGATTCTACAGAGAAACATCTGGACCTGCTGTTAGAAAATCTGGTATCTGGCGGTTACCGGGAGTTCTTCAGCTCAGCCCAATCCTATCCAATTTCAGGAGTGTTTGTCAAATATATGATCGATGGTCCTCAATCGGTTTTATACTCTGTTCCAATCATCATCATACATGTTTTTTTAGGAAATATTCACCAGATGGATCTTTCTACCCTCCAGAAAGGCATGTACTTTATCAGGGTAAGTTCAGACAATTTCTATTTCCCCTTCAACCCAACAAAAAAAGGAGCCAGACCGAATAGATCTGACTCCTTCATTCCAAATTGTGGGCGATGCAGGATTTGAACCTGCGACCCCCTGCTTGTGGAGCAGGTGCTCTGAACCGGCTGAGCTAATCGCCCCTGGATTGTCTGGTTTGATACAACTTATTCTAACAAGAGCAAAAATAAGATATTTATTTCAAACATAGCCGGGATCGGCAAGGGCTTCCGAAAAAGCAGTTTTGCGGAAACAAAAATACCTTCGAATTGTCATCCAGTGTGGCTGATCCAAAGGGAGTCTGTTACATTACGATAAGTACCGGTGATTTATAGATTGTTACTACTTTACTAATTCGATCAGGACTACCCCGTTGGCACCCCTGGATCCGTATGTAGCTGCTGAAGCATCTTTCAGGATATTGATGGATTTGATTTCACAGGGGATAATCCAATCAATGGAACTGACAACAACGCCATCCACAACATAGAGAGCCTCATTGCTGCCGTAGAACGATCTGCTCCCCCTGATAATGACAGCACCGTTCTGCACATCCACACCGGCGAACCTGCCAATAATAACGTCGAAAACATTGTTGTAAATACAATATTCGTTGTTATTCTGCTCGAGGTTCCCAACCGCATACATCAGATCACTCTCCTTCATGTATCCGTAACCCACCGCAATTTCCCTGTTTTTTTTAGTGTCAATATAGATAAGATTGACAATTACTGAATCGGTATCCGGTCCGACTTTTCGTATTTCCGTTCTGAAAGCTTTTGGCTTGACCTTGATTACATCATTTTCCATGCATATGATTGAAAACCGGCCCAGTGAATCGGACAGGGTGGCAGCCCTGGATTTTTTGGCGGTAATCTCAACATTTTGCACCGGATATGCATTAAAAGCCGTTAATCTTCCATAGACTACCCGTGTCTGGGCCCATACGGAAGTTGCCAGTAAGATCCCGATAGCCGTCGCAATATAATGTTTCATCCCTTCTGTGATTGAATGAGTATTAGTTGTGCAAGTTACGGACGAGCATTCAATTTTCAAACAATAGCATCGATTTGAATCCCAGTCAACATGAACAGGCACTTAAAGCAGGGAGGTATCAAACAGGCTGAAGGTTCTGGTGGCTTGCATTTCCAGGGGGCTTCAACTTCGGATTATTTATGGTAGTTTTGGAGATGAATGCAATCATTTTGAAATATGAAGGTCCCGGGTAAAATTTTGCTTTATTCATTTTTCATCTTGTCGACATCCGCTTCTCATGCTTTACCGGCCCAGGCCGATACCATCCGGTATTTGTTCATGGGCCACCCGAGGGATGATGACAGAGAGCATGAGTATGTACTCAAAACGGTAGAAAAACTGGATTATTCAAAATTTGACCTGCTCCTGCTGGGAGGAGATTTAACCTGGAATACCTCGGAACTGGTCGGCACACTGGAATATTGCGATGGCATTTTCAGTCTCAGCGATACGAACACTCATCTGGCCATAGGAAACCACGATATTGATAATGTACCCCTTCTTCTTTCATTTACCCAAAAAGAGAGGTTCTACGGTTTTAGCAGAAATAATATCACCTTTATTGTATTGGACACAGAACTTTCCACACCCGATATCTCCGGTTTACAGCTTGATTTAATCAAAACCGTGGCAGATACCATACAGAACTCGGATTATTTAGTCCTCATTCATCACAGAATACTATGGATGGCTGATAATCCAGACCTGGCACACCTGAAAGATTCCGTGGCCGCAAGCTCAAAGAATTTAAGCTCCTCCAACTTTTTCGACGAAGTGTACCCGGAACTGCAAAAAGTTAAAAACAAAGGGATACCGGTTTATTGCATTGCCGGTGATCGTACCGATATTAATATAGAATATTCCATGGAGGACAGCATTCGGTTTATCGCTTCGGGCATGGTGGGAACCTTCACGGACGAGCATAATTATGCCGTGATTTTGACGCAATATACTCAGGAACATCTTCTTGATTACAAGTTTGTTCCTTTAAGCGAGATGGATACGGTGGGAAGAAATCCCACTCAACCTTCGAACATTATAAATAATTACACCCTCGATTTTAATATATATCCGAATCCCTGTTCAGGGAAAATTATAATTCAATTCAATGAACCGGTGCAGGACGCTATGAAAGCTGAAATATTCTCACTCCAGGGGGCCAGGATGCTGGAGTCTGACATCCCGGAATACGGAAACTCAATTACGATTGATATGACCTCCCTGGATAATGGATTATATTGTGTTCGTGTCCGTAACGATCATGTTTGCCGGACAGAAAAGATATCTCTTTCTAACAATCAATAGATAAAATTTATCACCTCAATATTTTGGTAATCCTTCAAGTGCATTAAAAAAGGAATCAGACCGTTTTAACCTAACTCCTTCTCCTTCATTGTGGGTGATAATGGATTCGAACATCTTCATAGCTATTCTTTTGATTTCATTCTAATATATTGATTATCAATGTTTTATGAAATTGTTTATAAAACAACTATGAATAAAAATGAACGAAAATGAAGAGAAAGTTTCAGCTAAGTTACTGACCCACAAACCAAATTTTGCAAAAGAGTGCAATTTTTACCAACGCTCAAATCTAAACAGAATTTTGTTGTATTTTACAGTTTTAAAAAGAAATAATTAATACACAGTTAGATATTTGAAAAATACATTATACGCTCGACTAATAAATGAACATTGATTTTTACATAGAAAATAGTTACAAAATATCGAAGCTGATTACTAAAGAATACAGCACTTCGTTTTCCTTGGCGACATCGTTATTGGAAAAGTATAAAAAACGGGCTATTTATGCTATTTATGGATTTGTACGCCTTGCCGATGAAATTGTAGATAGTTTTCATGGATATGATAAAGCCTTTTTACTGGCTAAATTAAATGAAGATCTTGATTATGCTTTGAAAAATGGCATTAGTACCAACACCATTCTCACAGCGTTTGCCGACACCGTGAAAGCATATAATATAAGCATTGAGCATATTCAGTCGTTTATGAAAAGCATGGAAAATGATTTGTCAAGAACGAAATATACTACTTCAAAAGATTTTGACATATACGTTTATGGTTCGGCCGATGTGGTTGGATTGATGTGCTTAAAAGTGTTTTGCAATGGAGAAAATGGGTTGTTTGAAAGGTTAAAACATCCTGCCCAAAAATTAGGTTCTGCGTTTCAGAAAGTGAATTTTCTAAGAGATTTAAAAGATGACATGAATAATTTAGGCAGAAGTTATTTTCCCGATATATCAAACAGCACATTTAATCAGCAAACAAAACAATTAATTGAAGAATCGATACAAAAAGATTTTGATGAAGCATGGATAGGGCTAAAACAATTACCCGGAAGGTCGAAATTGGCTGTTGCCCTGGCTTTTTATTATTACAAAAGCTTATTTCTTAGAATAAAAAGAACCTCACCTGAAAAAGTCCTTAAAAAACGAATGAGGGTTCCGAATTTTCAAAAGTACTTGATAATACTACAAGTAGCCTTTTTGTATAAAACTAAACTTATTTAAATGACTGAAAAAGTAATACTTGTAGATAGCAATGATACTGTAGTTGGAGAAATGGAAAAACTCGAAGCACACCAGAAAGCACAACTGCATAGGGCTGTTTCTGTTTTTATTTTTAACTCGCAGGGGAAACTCCTGCTTCAGAGAAGAGCCGAAAGCAAATATCATTCACCTGGGTTATGGACAAATACTGCCTGCACGCATCCCAAACCAAATGAGAGCAATGAAAACGCAGTAGTAAGAAGGCTGAATGAAGAAATGGGCATAAAGCACGTAAAACTCACCAAACTATTTGACTTTATTTATAAAGAAGAATTTGAAAACGGCTTAACAGAATATGAGTTTGACCATGTTTTTGTTGGCTTTACTGATGATTTGCCAATTCCCGAACCAACAGAGGTGTGTGATTTTGAATATGTTAAAAGTGACAGACTTTTAGAACAAATTCAAAAAAATCCTGAAAATTACACGGTATGGTTTAAAAAAATCATTGACCGTGTTCTATCTGACGTTCAAAATTTTAGCTTTAAGTAAACCATAAAAAATATGAATTTCTCAAAAAACATTTTCAATTTAATTGCAGCAGCTATGATTGTTTCATTATGTTCCTGCTCATCAATACCAAAAAGTATTACAGCAGTTTCGCCTTTTAAGAAGGAAGACTATTTAGGTAACATGGTATGAGATTGCCCGTTTCGATTTTAAATTCGAAAAAGGATTGAACAATACAACTGCAGAATACACCTTACGCAATGATGGCAAAATAAAAGTAACTAACCGTGGTTACGATTATGAACAAAAAGAATGGAAAGAGGCCATTGGCAAAGCAAAATTCGTGGGAGTCGATACAATTGCTATGTTAAAAGTATCATTTTTTGGCCCGTTCTATTCAGGTTATAATGTTATAGCCATTGATACAGAATACAAATACGCTTTGGTATGTGGAGCGAGTTTTGACTACTTGTGGATACTATCAAGGGAAAAGACCATACCTGATGCTATCAAATAAGAATATTTGGAAAAAGCTGAAAAATTGGGTTTTCATACCTCAAACCTCTTGTGGATTGAGCATAATAAATAGACTTTCAAAAAATGGAATTATATCCTAAAAACAAAATACCAATTGCCGATGTAAAGAAGTTTATTGTTATCTTTTACCTTGTTGGGCTTTTAGGATTTATCATTCCTTTTTCAAAAGAATTTTTTATTGTTATTACCCCATTTGCCTTGCTGCTTAATTCTTATCTTTTAGCAATTTATCATAAAAAATATGCTTTAAAAGATGTTCTGATATTTCTATTAATTTTTATTTCAGGATATGTAATTGAAGTTATTGGTGTAAAAACAGGATTGATTTTTGGAATTTATACTTATGGCAATGCCTTAGGGTTAAAAATGTTTGAAACACCTTTAATGATTGGTATTAACTGGTTGTTTTTAACATACACGGCTACAGCAATAACCGATTCTTTAAAAGGAAATAAATGGCTTGCCGTGTTTGTTGCTCCTGCATTAATGCTTGTATATGATATTGTTCTTGAGCAGGTAGCGCCAAAAATGAATATGTGGACATGGCAGAATTCGGAAGTTCCTATCAGGAATTATATTGCCTGGTATGCAATAGCTTTTTGTTTTGTATTGCTTTTCAAGATTTTTAAAATAGAGACCAAGAACCCTTTGTCTGCTATTCTTTTTATTTGCCAGTTTGTGTTTTTTGCTTTGTTAACTTTATTACTGTAAACATGATTAAGGCAAAACATCATAAGGTAATATATCCAATGTTTCAATGGTTAAGCCGTTTCTTAATCAATCGAAATTTTAATTCTGTATGTATCAATGGTGAGTTTGCCGACAATGGAAAACCTGTATTGGTAATTGCCCACCATGTTAGTTGGTGGGATGGTTTTTGGGTTGAATATCTTAACAAAGAAAAAATCTACCGTAAATTTCATTTTATGATGCTTGAAGAACAGCTAGAAAAACATTGGTACTTTCAGTATTCAGGTGGATATTCAATAAAAAAGAAATCACGAAACATAATCGAAAGCCTCAATTATAGCATAGAGCTATTACAACAGCCTGAAAATTTGGTTTTAATGTTTCCGCAGGGACAAATACACTCAATGCATAATGATATTGTACATTTTGAAAAGGGAGTCGAAAGAATTATCCAAAATGTTTCGCCAGAGACTCAAATAATATTTGTTGCAAACCTAGTTGATTACTTTTCCGATAGCAAGCCAAACCTATATATCTATATCAAACCATTTTTAGCTAAAGACATCCAACAGTCAGATTTAGAAACGGAATATAACGGTTTCTTCAGGCAGGTTCTTAACTCACAAAAAGCAAAAATATCGTAATGTTATATCTTGCCTGCATATCGTTTTTATTTTTGGGAATACAACTAATTAATGTTGTTTTAAACCTGGTTTTTAAACAAAAAATCAAAATTTCTTCCGCACCAACTAACGAACATATTTCTGTATTAATACCGGCCAGAAATGAAGAAACGAATATTTCATTTCTACTTTCCGATTTACAAAAATCAAGAAACGAAAACATTGAAATTATTGTTTTTGATGATGAGTCAACCGATAGCACAGCAAAAGTGGTGCAGGATTTTGCAAAGCAAGATAAAAGAATTGTTTTGATACAATCTGATGGCCTACCCAAAGGCTGGTTAGGCAAAAACCATGCTTGTTTTAAACTGGCACAAAAAGCAAGTGGCAAATACTTTTTATTTCTTGATGCAGATGTAAGAATTGAAGAAGGTTTTATACCCGATGCAGTTGGTTATTTAAAAAGGTTTAATTTGAAATTATTATCTGTTTTTCCAGTCCAATTACAAAAAACTTTTAGCGAGAAAATTTCTGTTCCTTTAATGAACTATATTCTTTTAACACTTCTACCACTAATATTTGTCAGGATTTCACCATTTAAATCGCATGCTGCTGCAAACGGTCAATTCATGCTATTCGATGGTGAAGCCTATAAAAAAATACAGCCTCATCAACTGTTTAAAAATTCAGCTATAGAAGATATTGCAATTGCCCGTTTATTAAAAAAAGAAAAAATCAGAGTTGCTTGTTTAACCGGTGAAAAACGAATTCAATGCAGAATGTACAAAACTTACAAAGAGGCTGGAAATGGATTTTCTAAAAACGTATTTATGTTTTTTGGGAACATGCCTGTTTTTGCTTTTTTGTTTTGGAGTTTTTCCGCATTTAGTTTTATTCCTGTTTTAGTTGCCTTGCCTCAATACCTGGTATTTTACTTTGTAACTTTGGTTCTTATTCTATCGCTTTATTCTTCTGTTAGCAAACAAAACATCCTCTTAAATATACTTTTGTTCCCCCTTCATTTAATTTTTTTTATCACAATTATGGGGAAAGCTTTATTAATTAGAAAACACACAAAACTTGAATGGAAAGAAAGAAATATATACTCATAGCTATATTTATTACAATGCTTGTTTCGGTTTTCGGCCAAACAAACACAATAATTTACAAGGCTTATGTAAGTGGGAATATGGCTGATTGGGAAAAGCACATGGATTCCTATAAAGCATCTACAAATGCACAAAAATTAGATTTAATTAATTGTCAATATGGCTATATGGCATACTGCATTGACCAGGATAAAGATGACGAAGCCGAAAAATATCTTCAAGCAGCAGAAAATCTTCTTGTTGAGCTGGAAAAACAACAATATGGTATGTCGATGATAAATGCATATAAATCGGCATTTGTTGGTTTCAAAATTGGTTTATCGCCATATAAAGCACCTTTTCTTGGACAGGAAAGTTTAGCTTATGCAAAAAAATCAGTATCCTTAGACGGTACAAATTATTTTGGATATGTTCAGTTAGGAAACATAGCATTTTATACACCTGCAATGTTTGGCGGTTCAAAAACAGATGCCATGCAATATTATTTAAAAGCCCTTGAACTCATGGAAAAAAATCTTGCTTCGTTAAAGGGCAACTGGAACTATTTAAACTTATTAGCTACCATAATAAATGCCTATTATGAAATAGGGAAGTTTGAATTGGCTGAAAAGTATTGTATAAAAACATTAGCCATTGAACCCGAATTTGATTGGGTAAAGAATAAGCTTTATCCGAAAATACAAAAACAACTGAACGATGAATAAAACTGTATTGATAGTAGGAACAGGGCTAGGAGGACTCTCAACTGGATTAAGGTTAGCTTCACGTGGTTATAAAGTTACTTTTGTTGAGAAAAACAAACAGGCAGGAGGCAGGCTAAACCAACTGAAAAAAGAAGGCTTTACTTTTGATGTTGGCCCAAGTTTTTTTAGCATGCCTTATGAGTTTGAGGAACTGTTAAAAGATTGTGGAATTGATATGCCTTTTGAATTTGTTGAACTTGACCCTTTATACGCGGTAAATTTCAGGGGTAGTGATAAGAAATTTTCGCTTTACAAAGATATTGTCAAATTGAGCGAACAGTTTGATGGGATTGAGCCTGATTTTAAAAAAAAAATTACAGCATATCTAAAAAAGTGTGAGCAGTTATACAATGACACGGTTGATATAGCAATAAAACAAAATTTTAACAGCATTCCTGCTTATCTGATAGCTTTAATGCAGGTAAACCCTATTCACCTTCCTGTATTATTAAAAAGCTTCTGGAAACAGGTAAATTTTTATTTTGAATCGAAAGAAGTAAAGCAAATTGTTTCTTTAATAGCTTTCTTCTTGGGCAGGACTCCTTTTGACACCAATGCTGTTTACACTTTACTTTCACATATTGAGTTTAAGCATACAGGATATTACAATGTAAAAGGTGGCATGTATACTATTGTTACTAGCCTTGTAAATGAATTACTTAAACTCGGGGCTACTTTTAATTACGAAACTGAAATTAAAGATTACAAAAGTAGCAACGGAAAATTAGATTTCCTGACAGACCAAACTGGCAAAACATGGAAAGCTGATATTTTTGTAATAAATGCCGATGCCGCATTTTTTAGAGGTATTGTTTTTAAACGAAGAAAATATGCTCCAAAGAAACTTGCGAAAATGAGTTGGACAATGGGCTATTTGACATTTTATGTAGGCATAAATAAGAAACTCAATCAAATAGAACACCACAACTACTTTTTGGGCAACAATTATGAAGAATATGCCAAAGATGTGATGAAAAATCCAGGGACTCTTGAAAAACCTTATTATTATGTAAATGTAGTATCGAAACACAATCCCGATTGTGCGCCGGAAGGTTGCGAAGCCTTGTTTTTTGTATGCCCTGTTCCAAATCTGCTATTCAAAATTGATTGGTCAGATAAACAAGAGATTATTAAAAGTATAATCGATGATTTTTCTATAAGAATCCATCAGGATATTTCAAAAGATATTGTATTTCAAATGGAATATACACCTGAAGACTGGCAAAATCAGTTTAACTTATATAAAGGTGCAGGTCTCGGATTGTCTCATAGTATGATGCAAATTGGAGCATTCAGACCTAAGAATTATGACGAAAAATTTTCAAATACTTTTTATGTTGGGGCTTCAACAATACCGGGAGCAGGTTTGCCAATGGCAGTGATTAGTTCAAAACTTGTAGTCGAAAGAATTTATAAATATGAATAAATATCAGCCCGCACAGCCAAGCACATTTGTTTGACTTCATCAAAACTCGGACATCAGGGAACATAAAGTTAAGAGACAGTTTTTTTAGGGACCTTCGCGAATGTCGAAAACCTGTTTAAAACTTTGATTGTTAAAGAGTTATATTTTTTGTAATTTAAAGAAAAACCCCGAAATCAGCTCTGCAGGCAAGAAATCGGGGTAAATCTTCAAATTACATGAACAATTTACACCGAATTTTCGAATCTACCCAAGAGATTTCATTTATTTCCCCACAGCAGGAATTTTCACTATACTGGAACCGCTTTCTGGAATCAGAACTTGGCAAAGTCTATCAGTCCATCCCCTGGGATCAACTGATCAAATCCTTGAAATTAAAGGAGAACCGTTCAGGTCGCAAGTCATTGTTCAGTCCTCGGGGTAAATTGGCCTTGATGTTCCTGAAGTCCTATAGTGGCATGTCGGATCGACTGCTTTATGAACAACTCAACGGGAACATCCAGTGGCAGATATTCTGCGGAATCTTCCTGGGCACGGATAAACTGATAGATTTTAAGGTGATCAGCCGGATCCGGACAGAGCTTGCCAGGAAGTTGAATATCCGGGAAGTCCAGTCTGTATTGGCCAAATCCTGGAAGCCATACCTGGAGCAAACAAACATTATATTGGAGGACGCCACCTGCTACGAGAGTTACATCCGCTTCCCGACCAACGTTAAGCTTCTGTGGGAGTGTGTTGACTGGATGCATGGGCAAATGAAGCGAACCTGCAAGTATCTGAAGATCCCCACACCCAGGACCAAGTACCTGGATCAGAAAGACAAGTATTTTTCCTATATGCGTATGCGTAAGAAGCCCTGGAAGCAGACTACCAAACGGACCCGAAGTTTACTTTACCTCCTGGAGAAACTGATCGATGAACAGAAGAAGATCGAAGACAGACACCGCGCCTACCTTCAGTTCCCTGAAAAGTATTATCAGCGACGCAGGGTGATCCTCAAGGTACTCAGGCAACAGAAGGAGATGTTCACCACAGGCTCCCACTCTATTCCGGACAGGATCGTCTCTATCGCAAAGAGTTATGTTCGACCTATTGTCCGTGGCAAAGAGGTAAAGAAAGTAGAGTTCGGAGCCAAAGTAAATATGATCCAGGTGGATGGAATCAACTTCATTGAGCACCTAAGCTTTGATGCCTTCAACGAAGGCCCCAGGCTGATTGACTCCATTTGGTACAGCCGGTCCTTGTTTGGGAAGATTACGCATATAGCTGCCGATGACATCTATGCCAACAATGCCAACCGGAAATGGTGCACTGGGCGCGATATTGCTACCGACTTCAAACGCAAAGGTCGAGCAGGGAAATATGAAGACCAGCGACTTATCCTGGCAGCTGAGTTGCGTAAGGAAAGAGTTACTCGCATGGAGGGTAGTTTTGGTACTGAGAAACAACACTATAGCCTTGACAAGATCAAAGCCAGGATCGAGAAGAATGAAATCCTCTGGATTTTCTTTGGCGTCCATACAGCCAATGCTGTCAGGATCTCAAAACGTCTGGCACAAGAAAAACTACCTCACTTAGCAGCATAGGGCTAAAGATGACCGATCAAATGATGGTTGGATGGAAGAGGTGTCTACAAGAACTTCAAAATCATGCACATATTAAGAGGAAAACGTAAAATCGATGGCTTGCAACTAAAAAATCCGGCCAGTTCAACCATCACCCAGCCGGATTTTTAGAAATCAAGT
This sequence comes from uncultured Bacteroides sp., assembly GCA_964575235.1. GTDB lineage: Bacteria > Bacteroidota > Bacteroidia > Bacteroidales > SM23-62 > SM23-62. The sequence continues at coordinate 59,939 of CAZNQG010000001.1, read as the reverse complement.
CTATTTTACGAAGGTCCCTTTTTAATTCAAATTGCATTTCGTAGATCGTTATCCATTCTTCTCTGGATCATAGTCCTTTGTTTAATTGCTTTCCTTTTTTTGAGGATCTCCTTGTCCCGATCAAAGTAGACATCAGCGGGTGTAAGATTGTTCAGTGATTCATGGTATCTGCGATTATGTTACCTATCAATAATTCTGAGCCAGTTTTTCTCAATAAAATTGAGCCACTTTAAAAATAGAATTAAATCTGTTATGTCTGTCTATTAGTTTAATTGTTATCAGTTAATCTTTCCTCGTAATTCCTTATTCTATAGCTATTTCCAATGATTTTAATGATTTCTGCATGATGAACTATCCGATCGATAATTGCAGATGCCATTACCATATCACCCAGCAATGATCCCCAGTCTTCAAAGTTTCGGTTAGTCGTAATTATGATGGATCCGGTTTCGTATCTACTGCGGATGATTTCAAAAAAGTCATCCATTCCATTCTGTGGGATTTTACGGAAGCCCAGCTCATCGATGATCAACAGATCGATTCGGCTAATCTTTGATAGAACGTTCTGGTATTTTCCATCTGCTTTAGATCTGTGAAGCTGATCGATCAGGCTATTGGCATGAGTAAATATTACTTTGTACCCTTTCTTGATTGCTTCCAAGCCCAAAGCATTCGCGAGGTGTGTTTTGCCCACACCGGGCTTGCCCATAAAGACGACATTTTGTTTTTCCGGGATAAATCGGCATGCTGCCAGGTGGAAATTTCGGATAAACTGAGCCATTCAATCCGCTCGTAACTGAGCATAGCTGTCCGGGGCAAACTGAGCCACCTTCTCCGGTTCAAATTGAACCACCCGCCAAGCCGTCATTCAAGTTAATAATTATTACTGTTTTCCAGGCAACGATTTGGAGCTTATGGTATAGATATATGTACCAATTCTCTAAATCATGTCCAACAAAAAACTTGAAATTATGGAAACAAGAAGGATTTTGCGTTTACACAACTCTGGCAAGAGTAAAAGGTTTATCAGTACGCTGCTGGGTGTCTCCCGCAACACGGTCACCAAGTACCTGGATTACTTCAGTGTCTGTGGTCTGGATTATGATGAGATCATGCGACTGAGTGATAAGCAGCTGGAAGATGTTTGAATCGAGAACCAATGAAAATCCCCCAAAGCTGAATCAATTATTGGAGTTGTTCCCGATTTATGACCGGGATTTGAAGAAACCAGGGATGACCAAAGGAAAGCTATGGGAACGCTACATCAGAGGAAATCCGGGAGGCTATCAGAGAACACAGTTTTGCCATTACTACAATAAATGGAAGAAAAGCAGTTCACCGACGATGCGTATGAACCATAAGGCCGGAGATAGCATGTTCGTGGATTTTGCAGGCAAGAAGCTTCATGTCGTTGATAAGAAAACCGGCGACAGGACAGCCGTGGAAGTATTTGTAGCAATCATGGGCGCCAGCCAATATACTTACATGGAGGCAGCGATGAGCCAGAAGAAGGAGGACTTTATCTCATGCGTTGAGAACGCACTTTACTTCTATAACGGTGTACCCAAAAGTATCGTCCCGGATAATCTTAAATCGGCCGTTACTAAAACCAATCCATACGAGCCTCAGCTCAATGAAGCTTTTGCCGATTTTGCCGATCATTATGATACCATTGTTTTTCCCGCCCGGATCCGTAAGCCCCGCGACAAATCCCTGGTAGAAGGAGTAATCAAGATATTGTACCATCGAGTATACGTTCCGCTGCAGTCCCAGACCTTCCACAGCCTTGAACAGTTGAACCTGGCGATCCTCCGGGAGCTGGATAAACACAACAAAATGCCTTTGACCAACAAGAGATACAGCCGGTGGGATCTGTTTGAACAGATGGAAAAGAACCTGTTGAAACCGTTGCCGGCATGCTATTATCAGATGAAGGAGTACGCTGTCGGAACGGTATACCGGCATTGTCATGTCTACATGCCCAGGGATAAACATTATTACAGCGTACCGCATTACTACATCGGCAGCAAGGTTAAAATTGTTTACACTCAGTCAACCGTTGAGATATACAGCAACTATGATCTGATAGCCTCTCATGACAGGGACAGAGCCCCGCATGCATATACCACTGTCCCGGAACATCTGACCCAGAATCAGAAACATTATCTTGATCTGAACCCCGAGAACTTACTGGCAGATGCCGAAAAGGTGGGTGTCTACACAAGTCAGTTTATCACCCAAATCCTCGAAGAAAGCAAATACCCGGCAAAAGCGTATCGTTCGTGTTCGGGGGTATTGCAGCTTGTTACCAAAGTCGGGAGCATGAGGGTGGAAAATGCCTGTCGCAGAGCCCTTGAATACGGAACCCACAATTACACAATCATCAAGAACATACTGGAAAATAACATGGATAAGTTCATCGATGACGATGAGTCCCAGGATCCATTACCAAGTCACAAGAACATCAGGGGCAACAAGTACTATAAATAATCCAAATACTAACAAATCAAACAACAATTATGGAAAGTGAAGTTTTACTGGAAAAGATGAAGCATCTTAACTTCTTTGGCATGTGCAGAGCCTTTGAGACCACCTTGGAGGCTGGCAGGAATCAGAACTACACACAGGATGAAATGATCAACTACCTGCTCGATGCCGAGATGGATGAAAGGCACACAAGGAAAATCGAAAGACTGGTTCGCATGTCCAGGTTCAGGTATAAAGCCTGTATTGAAGATCTGACCTACGATGATAAACGAAACCTGGACAGGAATCAGATCCTTCGTTTTGCCAGCTGCGATTTTATCCGTCGAAATGAAAACATCATCATAACCGGTGCTACCGGTGTGGGTAAAAGTTTTGTAGCTTCGGCCCTTGGTCACCAGGCCTGTATTAAAGAATTTAAGGTGCTGTATGAGAACATGGCCAAGCTTCTGTCAAAGCTGAAGATGCTGAAAGCGGATGGTTCTTATCTGAAGGAAATAACCAGGATGGCGAAAGTGGATCTGCTGATTATCGACGACTTTGGCCTGCAATCACTGGACAGCCCGGGCAGGCTTTCATTCCTTGAAATAATCGAGGACAGGCATGATCAGAAGTCAACGATCATCACCTCACAGTTCCCAGTTGAGCAATGGTACGATATAATCTCCGACAAAACTGTTGCCGATTATCCTACCTTTTTTATTATGTGAAGTATTATAACGGTATGTTCTGTGAACCATCTACTTATCTGTCCATATTCAATTAATCTCTTTGCATAATATTCTACCTCATTTAGCAAGGTTTTTCAGCATTACCATTAATTCATTATTACCCTTCCAGGCTGGTATATTATCAACAGTTATGTTTTTATACGCGTTCTTCACCGCTTCAAAAGTAAACTTAGGATTCATACGAGCATAGGTTTCGGTAGTCAATACTGATTTATGACCCAGGAAGTCTCTTATATGTATCAATTCAACCTTAGATTCCAATAAGTGCATAGCCTTGGTATGTCTTATGGAATGACAACTCAGATGATCAGGTACCAAAGAGGGATTTTTTTTGTTAGCCATCTTTAAATATTTAACCAGGACATTATTAATACCATTACGTGTCATCTTCTGCCCCTGGTAATTTGGGAACAAGGATTTTTGCGCATTTTCCCTGTTTAAAAGACCATTCTGGGATATATATAATCTTAGCAGTTCTGCCTGCTTGTCTGGAAGAGGTATTGACCTGTATTTGTTACCCTTCCCATGCAGGATAACCCTATAGGGTTTGTTAGCGATGAACAGGGAAGCAGGAGTCAGATCAATAATTTCCTGGACCCTAGCGGCACTCTCGTACATTAAGGATAACAGAGCAAGGTCCCGGAGCCCTTTGGTTTGTTGAGTATTGGGTTGTTGCAACAGCAGTTTCATGCCGTCAATACTCAAATAATTACGTGTTTTGCTTTCTGTTTTTTTGGCAGGGATGGATAATATTTCATGGCAGTCAAATAAATGACCAGGATTCATATATTCGGCATATTTTATAAATGAAGATAGAGCTGCTAATCGTTGATTGCGAGTAGCCTCACCACAGCCCCTATCGTTCTGGAGCCAATCAAGGAATCCAACAACCAAATCCTTTTTAAGATGAGTGAATGATAACTTTGTAGCAGGTACGTTCCTGTTCTCACGCATAAATTTGATAAAGAGGATGAACGTATAACTGTATGACTTTATCGTATTTGCACTAACTCCCTTTTCATGAGGCAGATAGTTGTTCAGAAAGCCAGACAGTAACCGGGTAAAATCGTTTACTTGCTTCATGGCAGTCATTTAGTTTTGGCTGGAATATCCGGGAGAACATCTACATACAGTCCGTCGGTATCTTTCAGCAGTTCTGGATACATTTGTGTGGTCAATCTTATATATTGCTCAGTGGATTCCAGCGACTGATGCCCGAGATAAGTCGAAAGGTAAGGCCATGAACAATACAGGTCCACACCTTCATCGGAAAGCTTCAAAAAAGAATGACAGGCGAAGGTATGGCGGATATCATGGATCCTGGGTCCTTTTCTGTTACCCGTAAAAGGGATTCCCGCCAATACAAGCACCTTCCGGAACCAGCGATGTACAGCACCTTGTGTACATTCTCCACCATTCAAGGAAACAAAGAATGGCCCATTTTCACGTTTCAAGCCATTGAGAGGAAGCTTATTTCGTTGTTTCAGATAGTCTTTGAAGACGACGGTAAGCGAACTTGACATGGGTATTAACCTGTCTTTTCCGTTTTTGGTATCCTTTAAAGTCAGGAATCTCCCATTAATATTTACATCCTTATTCTTTAACGATAGAGCCTCATTGATACGAATACCTGTCCCATAAAGTAACCGTAACAGGCAGGGCATGATTAAAAGACAGGAATAAACATTCCTGCATTTCATCCTCAGACTGTCGCAGGCCCGGAACATAGCGTTTATCTCTTCATGGGAATAGATGTAAGAGATAAATGTGTTGCCTGGATATTTGGGTAATTGAGGAACAAAGGTTTTGATGCCCTGATCACGTAAGTGTTCCGCCAACTGTTTTACTACCTTAATTTTACCATAAATGGTCAGCTCAGCTTCATTATGGCGTCCATCAGCCCATTTATCAGATATCTCTTTGGTTAATCCGGGATTGGTATGACCCTGATCCAGTATAAATCGATCAAAGGTATATAGGATTCTTTCTTCTACTTGGTATTTATAGCCGAGGCTTCTTTTAAGACTAATAAAGTCTCTGATGTGTGGAGCGAATACACTCCAGAATGATTTACTGTTCATGACAGTAATAGACCTCCTTCCTGGTTGTAAAATGCTGGGTCAACAAGAGGGACATCCAAAGCGCATTGACCAAGGGATTCAGTATCTATCCTTATATAATGCCGGGTCGAAGTTGTGTTTTTATGGCCGAGGACTTCGCTTATTACAGGAAGGGACTGCTTATTGTTAAGTAATTCCTTAACAAGACTATGGCGGAGGGCATGCCCCCCATATCTCCTGTTAGTTGATTTAAATCCAGCATAGGAAAATCTTCGGTTTATCATACCAGTAATGGTATGTGCACGAATGGAAAGGAATGGAGATATCACAAGTAAAAAAAATATACTGTTCATCTGATTTGGGCCTCCCGTATTGGATATAATCAAGGAGTGCATTCCCAACCACCGGCAACAAAGGAAGGGTTATATTTTTACCAGTCTTGTATTGCCTGAGAATGATCGTATTCTGATCCCAGTGTAAGTTCTCGAACCGAAGACGGGCGATATCGGATGCCCTCAAACCGAGATAAGCGGCAAGTACCAAAATAGCATAATCCCTTTTTCCTACAATATTTCCTCTGTCAATCGATTTCAGGAGCTTTTCAATTTCCGCTTCCGTATAATAAGCGGGTAATTTATTCTGTTTCTGATAATTATCCTTAGGAATAAAGGTTGATAAATTGGAAGGAATAACTCCTTTCTCATAAAGAAATTTGAAAAACCCGCGTAAATCTATCAAAGTATCATGGATGAGAGCTTTTTTATGTGGATCAAGGCTTTTAATAAAGGTGATAATGTGATGGTGTTTGATATCATTAATACTGCAAATGCCATTCGTAGAAAGCCAGAAATTAAAAGTGCTCAAGTGGCTTTCTATCTTAGCAAGAGTTGTTACTCTTAAACGATGAGATCGCTTATGTGCAATAAAATCCTTCATCAAATGACCAATAGAACCGTCCAAATACCTGACCTTACATCTCCGTTGTACAGAACCAGTCACCATATACTCGGAAAGTACTGAAACGGATTTCTCGATGTATTTTTCTTTTTCAGTTAATTCTTCATGAGTTCGACCATTATAAAACTCGATTAAAAAGCCTTTACACACTGCCGGGTTAATGAATTTTAGCCCATGCTTCTCCATATACTTTTTAACGGGAAGCCATCGACTTCTGTAATGACGAAGGGTAACATACTTGTAGGAAAATTCCTCCTTAAGATAATTGTAAACCTTGGAGGTAATTTCTTCGTAATCGAAATTGTTTTGCATAATAATTTTGTTTAGTGATACCTTTAATCAGGGCTTATGCCCAGGATATAAAGGAAATTATTATGCTAACAAAATGATGAAGGGATATTTATAAGTAATTGATTAATAGGATCCTTCAAAAAACAGCTTCACATAATAAAAAAGTTAGGATAATCTGCAATCGTATTTTCGCCGATTAGCTCGTACCATTTTGCAACCGGTATCTGAGAGCTTATAATGGTGGATTTTTTATCGTAACGGTCTTCAATAATCTCCAAGAGTATAATTCTCGATTGCTCATCAAAGGGCTGTAGACCAAAGTCATCAAGGATCAACAGATTGTATTTTTCGATTTTATCTATCTCTCGATAGTAGGCTCCATCAGCCTGTGACATTTTCAGCCATGAGATCAATTTTTGCATGTTATAGTATTTGACCTTGTATCCTTTGAGGCAAGCCTGGTGGCCAAGTGCAGAAGCCAGATAGCTTTTACCAACACCGGTTGGCCCTGTAATCAGTATGTTTTCACCCTTTTGGATAAAGCTGCAGTCAGCAAAACGAAGGAAAGAAGATTTGTCCAATCGCCGTGCGGTGGTAAAATCAACCTGCTCTACGGTTGCTGTTTGACGGAACCGGGCTGCCTTAATGTATCGATTAACTTTTCTGTTTTCGCGGTCCTCCCATTCAGCCTGGATCAACATATGTATAAATTCATCCGTTCCGAGTTGATCAATGTTCTTGGTAGTGAGCAACATTTCAAAGGTGCGCTGCATACCGTAGAACTTCATCTCATTCATTTTGTTCAGTGTAATTTCATTCATCACATTTTTGGTTTTGATAGATTATTATTGAGATCATTTGTAATTACCAACCCCCCGGATATTATCATGGAAGGGAAGCTTTTTCTTTTGCTGTATCGTTGAGTCAGGTAAATTGTCATAGTTGTTTTTCAGGATATTGCCAATGGTCTTGTAACCGTAATTACCGAACGTGGCTGCTCGCCGGCATGCATTTGTCAGCCTCTGATGGCCGTACTTCCTTCCCAGGTTCAACAGGCCAGCACAACTTCGGTAAGCTTGTTCGGGATAATATTTCCTCTCCAGGATCTCCCGCATGTAATGTTCCACTTCCTGGGAGATCTCGGATGCTTGTTTAATGAACTTTTCCGGATTCCAGTCCAGGATCACCTGATGAGTGGAAGGCAAGTGAGCTGCAACTGTGGTGTATTTGTAGGGTCTGCGATCTCGCTGATGAAAAGCAATCTGTTGATGATTGTAAAACACACTGACATGATCGCGGGTAAAGCTTATCTTGATTTTCTTTCCGACATATTTGTAAGGAACGCTGTAATAGTGTTTATCCCTGGACAGATGAACATGGGAGTTTTTCATTACTGTCGCTTGAGCATATTCTTTGACCACGTACCGCTCAGCTGTGAGATCCTTAAGAAGGGGCCTTTCATCCCTTTCCAGCAGTTCACGCCGACTTTCCGGTCGTTTCTGCAGCGGCATGTTGTTGAGATCCTCCAGCTTGTCCCAGAGTGCCTGGTTCAATGAAAACTGATCATGGAAGACCTGGTCGCGTAAAGGAGCAAAGACGTGGGTGTAGATGATCCCGACCATCCTTTCAACCCATGCCTTATCTCTCGGCTTACGGCTTCTGGCTGGCAGGATCCCTACGCCATGGTGCTCCCCAAATTCCTGTAGGTTCCGGTTCAAATCCGGTTCATAATTATCCGCTTGGATGACGGCTGCTTTCATATTATCCGGGACGATGACAGCAGGTACTCCGCCGATGTATCGAAGAGTATTCTCCATGCAATGAAGAAAGTCTTCTTTCTTCTGGCTATTACAGGCTTCGAGATAACCAAATGAACTGTAGCCAAGTACGCTGACAAATACTTCCTGGGGTATGATTTCTCCGGTATTGCGGTCAACAATCTCTAATTTCCAACCCGTAAAATCAACATACAACTTATCTCCAGGCTTTTGGTCAATATGCAACGTGACGTCATCACGTTTAAGATATTCATGAAAGTGATAACAGAACTGGGAGTAACCATAGCCATCGGGATGTTTTTGCTTGTATTCAAGCCATAATAACTGACGGGTAACGCCTTTGCGTGCTAGTTCTAACTTATAGTCAGGCAACAACTCTAAGAGCTGGTTGTACCGGTCATCCAATTGCTCTTCGGTTGATTCGTCCAGATCATCATCACGGATGTATCCTCGGACTGTATTCCTTGAGAGCCCAGTCTGGCGAACAATTTCGTGGATACTTACTCCGCTTTCAGATAATCGTTTTACTAATTTCTTTTCTCCCATTTCAACTTTGTGATAAGCCATTTTCTTGTGATTTGATGTTGCGAATACATCAAATCAAAGCATTATTTCTTTTGCCACGAAACGGGGGGTCAAAGCGCCGGAATGACACATCGGCTAACTTGAAATCAGGGGGGTCAATGCTCCGGAATGATGGGTCAAAGGTCGCCGGAATGGTGGGTCAATGCTCACCGGAATATACAGTAGTCAAGTTTAAGGTGATTCTTTATTGAAGTAATGATAGATCCCAGGAGTACTGGAAAGGTAAATTAGTAAACTGAAGGATAAAACAATAACATAAAAATATTTAAACCATATTTAAACCAAAGAAAAAGGGCCTTTCAACGAAAACACCGAAAGGCCTTATTTTATTGGGTGGGCGATACTGGATTCGAACCAGTGACCCCCTGCTTGTAAGGCAGGTGCTCTGAACCAACTGAGCTAATCGCCCGGGCGATCTGGGGATGCCCCGCGAGCGGCTGCAAATATAGGGGACTATTTTATTTTAACAAAGGCTTTACATAAAAAACAAGCTCTGTAGAGAGCCGTTATGGATCAGGGACCAACGGTTGGCGGTCCGTCACCGGATAAAGCCGTTGAAGGTTTTTCTGGCAGGCATTGAACTCCGCAGGTCCGTTAATAAATTTCTTTCCGTCGGGGTAAATTATATCTCTAAGAATCGTCATAATCTGTTGGATTATTATTTAATTTTGATTGCTTGAATACTTCATTGATCCCGAGCTGGAAGTAGACATACGGTTTGGAAAGAAAATAAAGTTATTATTGCTAAAATCATAAGCTATGGCCACAAAAAAAGGAACCTCTAAAAGTGCGGGAGCCGCGTCGAAGAAGGCTGTAAGCAAAACCCCATCGAAGGCATCGGCCGGCAAGACAAAAACGACCGGGCCTGCGGCTTCAAAAAAACAACCCGCTGCGAAAAAAACAACCCGGTCAACCGCTAAAAAAGGAATTCAATTCACCGAGGAGCAGATCTCCCAGAAGGCGCATGAAATATACCTGGAGCGCATGCTGAGCGGTGAACCCGGCGATCCGGACAGCGACTGGCACAAAGCCGTTGAAATGCTTAAGGCCGGAAAATAGGTTACTCATCATCCCCGCTGAGGTCGAGCAGTTCGATAATGTTCAGAACGGCAAGGACCCTGCCCGGCTTCGGGGACGTTCAGAGCAGTTCGGCTACCAGGAAGGTGCTTCCCCCCGCAAAGATCAGGTCATGCGGTCCCGCTTCAGACCTGGCGATTTCCAGCGAACGCGGCGGATTCGGGGAGACCTGGCCGTGCAGGCCGAACTTCATGGCCTCGCGGGCGAGTTTTTCACGGTCCATGGCCCTGGGGATGGAAGCCTGGGTGAAGTAATACTTCGCCTTTTGTGGAAGCAGGGCAAGCACGCCCCCCGGGTCCTTGTCATCGACCATTCCAAGGATAAAGTGAAGTTCTTTCCTCGGGATCTGCTGCATTTGCAGCATTGCTTCCTTCATCCCGTCCGGGTTATGGGCGGCATCGCATATGGTCAGTGGATTATGGCCCAGTATCTCCCATCGCCCCCTTAATCCCGTGATACCCCTGACATCGGCCATTCCCCCGCGCAGGTACTGTTCGGGGACCTCAAAGCCGGCTTCTGCCAGGACGTCGAGGGACTTCAGAACGGTTACAATGTTTTTCTGCTGGTAAAAGCCCAGCAGGTCTGTTCCCAGCGATTTCAAGAAAGGCTCCCCGTTCCGGTATACCTGCATTAGCTGCTGACCGGCGAGGGATCTCAAAGCGTAGTCCACGCGGTATTCCTCGTCGGCAAAGTACAGTGGACAACCCAGTTCCCCGGCCCTGCGTTCGAACACAATGCTTACCTCGTCCTGTCTCTGCCCGACCACGACCGGGATACCTGCCTTTATGATGCCGGCCTTTTCCCGGGCAATCTTGTAAAGCGTATCGCCCAGGTATTGGCTGTGATCCATCCCGATGTTGGTTATCACCGACATCCGCGGCAGGATGATGTTGGTAGAATCCAGCCTTCCGCCCATTCCAACCTCGATCACAGCCACATCAACCTTTTCCCTGGCAAAGTGATCGAAAGCCATGGCCACGGTCATCTCGAAAAAAGAGGGACGCACCCGGTCCAGGATGGCCCTGTGGGCATTGACAAAATCCGTTACCGCTTCCCGGGGGATCATTTCCCCGTCCACCCGGATCCGCTCACGGAAATCCTTGAGGTGCGGGGAAGTATACAGGCCGGTTCGGTACCCGGCCTTCTGCAGGACGGCCGCCAGCATGTGGGCAACCGAGCCCTTTCCGTTGGTACCCCCGACGTGGATGCTGTCAAACGCCCTGTGGGGATGACCGAAATAATCATCCAGTTCGAGGGTGTTGTCGAGGGTGGATTTATAAGCCGCCTTTCCTACCCTCTGGTACATGGGCAGGCTTGAGAACAGCAAGGATATGGCCTCTTCGTAATTCATCAGCATTTCCTACCAGGCGTTCCAGCGAATCCGGTCCTCCCTGAACCGGTCCGGCACAGGTTTCTCTTCGGCAGGGAAGCCGACGGATATCAGGGAAAAAGGATGGATGTGGGAAGGAAGGTCGAACAAGCGCCGGATCCCTTTCTGCCTTTCCTCCCTTGGGTAGACGCCAAGCCAAACGGTCCCCAGTCCCAAGGCATGTGCGGCCAGCAGGATGTTTTGGGTCGCCGCGGCACAGTCCACCGACCAGTATCCCCTGCTGAGCTCTAGCGTTTCGTCGCCACAGACCAGGATGGCCAGGGCCGCACCGGACAGCATGGATGCATAGGGGTGGATCCCCATGAGTTTATTCATCAGTCCGCGTTCCTCTATAACCAGGAAATGCCAGGGCTGCTGGTTGCGCGCCGAAGGTGCATACATACCGGCTTTTAACAATTGATTGATTGTGGATTTATCAACAGACTTCCCGAGGTAGCGCCTGATGCTCCTTCTCTTTAATATCGCGTCAATTACGGGATTAGCGGATTCGTTCATTTTCTCGTATTTAACAGGTTATGAACAATTTTCCAACAATTTATCAAGGTAATTATTGCTAATTTTAGAAGATCTTACCTTAAAACGCCGTTGGATGCCGAAGAAAGCCAAGAAGACCTTCGTCGTGGATACGAACGTCCTGTTGCATGATTACAAATGTATCTATAATTTCGAAGAGAATGACGTCGTCATTCCCATCGTGGTCCTTGAGGAACTTGACCGTTTCAAGAGGGGCAACGACCTGATCAATTTCCACGCACGGGAATTCACCAGGGAACTGGATAAACTCTCGGGGGATGGGCTTTTCAACGGCGGAGTGCCCCTGGGCGAGGATCTCGGGAAACTCTCGATCGAGACGGGCAAGGCCTATTCCGAAGAGATGAAAAAATCCTTCCCGGAAGACACCCCCGATCACCGCATCCTGGCCATTGCCCAGTACCTGAAGGAAGAAAAGCCGCCCAGGAATGTGATCCTGATCACCAAGGACATCAACCTCAGGATGAAGGCCAAGGCCCTGGGCGTAATTGCCCAGGATTACAAGAACGACAAGGTTGCGAACCTGGACGACCTGTACAAGGGCATCAGCATCGTCGAAGGCATCGGCACCAAGATGATATCGCGCATGTACGAGGATTACGAAGGTGTTCCGGCCGATGATTTCGGATTCGAGGAGAAGCCGAGTGCCCACCAGTATTACATCCTGAAAAACGAGAAATCGAGCGCGCTGGCGCACTACGATCCCTTCAACGATGTGCTGGACCGGGTCGAAAAGCAGAAAGCCTACGGCATTGAACCCCGGAATGCCGAGCAGGCCTTTGCCCTGGATGCCCTGATGCGGCCCGAGGTACAGCTGGTCTCCCTTACCGGCAAGGCAGGTACGGGAAAAACCCTTCTTGCCCTGGCCTCAGCCCTTTACCAGCGGAAATTATTCACCCAGATATTCCTGGCAAGGCCCATTGTGCCCCTTGCCAACCGCGACCTGGGTTTTCTCCCGGGCGATGTCAAGGAAAAAATCGATCCCTACATGCAGCCTTTGATGGATAACCTGTCGGTCATCAAGCACAAGTTCAGCCAGCAGAGTCCCGAGTTCACAAAGATCGACGATATGCTGAAAAACGAAAAGCTCGTCATCACACCCCTGGCTTACATCCGGGGACGCAGCCTTTCCCGGGTATTCTTCATCGTGGACGAGGCACAGAACCTGACGCCCCACGAGGTCAAAACCATCATCACACGCGCAGGCGAGGGCACAAAAATGGTATTTACGGGAGACATTGAGCAGATCGACTCACCTTACCTGGATTCGACCTCCAACGGGCTTTCTTACCTGTCGGACAAGATGCGGGGACAGGAGATATTTACCCATGTCAACCTGGTAAAGGGCGAACGGTCCTTCCTTGCCGAACTGGCCAGCAACCTTCTCTGAACCGCTCACCGGGAATCCAATTTTTACTTATTTTTGGTAGAAATCACCTGCCATGAGCGAAAAGACACTGCACATCATCCGGCACGGGAAATCAAGCTGGGATTTCGAGGATATATCCGACATCGACCGCCCGCTCAGTCCCCGGGGCATCAACAACGCCTACCTGATGGCAAAAAAGCTGGGTGACCGGAAGGTGGTTCCCGACCGCTTCATTACAAGTCCCGCAAACCGCGCGCTGTACACGGCCATCATTTTTGCACGCGTCCTGAAGTTCCCCTACGGGCAGATACAGATCTCGGACAGCATATATACGGGTTATACCGATGAACTCATTGAGCTGGTGAGGGAACAGGACAAGGCGGTCAACCATCTCCTGGTCTTCGGGCATAATCCCGCCTTCACCGCCCTGGCAAACCAGTTGATGGACCATTACCTGGATAACATACCCACCGCCGGGATCGTCAGCCTGACATACCGGGTCGAATCCTGGGACCAGGTCGGAAAAGCAAAACCCGCAAAGGATTTTTTCGACTATCCCAAACGCTATAGTTAATAAAAGACTCAAGGGTTTTTTTTATTACCTTTACCATCCCTTAAAAACCAACAACCGGGTTATCAGAGGAAAACCATGGCGGTAAAGAAAAAGATCATCAACCGGGAACTGAGCTGGCTGGCCTTTAACGAAAGGGTGCTGCAGGAGGCCATCGACCCCAACGTTCCCCTGGTTGAACGCTTTCGCTTCCTGGGCATTTTCTCCAACAACCTGGATGAATTCTTCAAGGTTCGGGTGGCCACCATCAAGCGCATGATCGACGTGGAAGAATCCACCGGTGTCAAGAACAAGGAAAAGCCCAAAAAGATACTCAACGGAATCCAGCAAAAGGTGATCCTGCTGCAGCAGCGCTTTGAGCAGACCTATCAGGACCTGATTACTGAGCTGGCTGAAAAGGACATCCACATCATCCGTGAAGATCACCTGAACGAAGAACAGGCCAAATACGTACGGAAGTTCTTCCAGGACGAGGTTCTTTCGGTCATCACCCCGGTTATGCTGCACAATGTAAAGGAATTTCCGCAGCTCCGGGATAAATCCATTTACCTTGCAATCAAACTTACCAGTTCGGGCGACGGCATCGCCCCTGAATATGCACTGATCGAGATACCGAGCGATGAGATCGGCCGTTTTGTTGTCCTGCCGCCTTCCGGGAAAAAACAATATATCATTCTGCTGGACAACGTGATCCGGTTCTGCCTGGACGATATCTTCGGGATCTTCCAGTACGACCAGTTTGAAGCATACACCATCAAACTTACCAGGGATGCGGAGCTCGATATCGACAACGACCTGACCAAAAGTTTCCTGGAGATCATCGACAGCAGCGTGTCGGACCGGAAAACCGGACAGCCCGTGCGCTTCGTATACGACAGTTCCATGCCCGAAGATCTGCTGGATTACATGAAGGACAAGCTCCAGCTGGACGAGGAGGACAACCTGATCCCCGGGGGCCGGTACCACAACTTCAAGGATTACATGAAGTTTCCGAACCTCGGGGGACCTGAAATGGTTTACATACCGACGCCTGCCGTGCCGCATCCACTGATCCAGCCTCACCGGAGCATACTCGAGATAATCAAGAACCGGGACCTGCTCCTGCATTTCCCCTTCCAGAAATTCGACCACTACATCAACCTGCTCAGGGAGGCCGCCATTGACCCGGATGTAAAGTCCGTCAGTATGACCCTTTACCGTGTTGCCGAGAATTCAAGGGTGATCAATGCCCTGGTATCCGCCGCCATGAACGGCAAGAAAGTCACTGTAGTTATTGAACTTCAGGCACGTTTCGACGAAAAAACAAACATTCACTATGCACGGATGCTGGAAGAGGCGGGAGCCCGGGTCCTTTTCGGCCTGCCCGGACTCAAGGTGCACGCCAAACTGGGACTGATCACCCGGAGGGAAGGCAAGAAAACCACACGGTATGCCAGCGTCGGAACCGGGAATTTCCACGAAGGCACGGCGGCCCTGTACGGGGACCTGACCCTGCTGACGCACGACCCGAGGATCACCGAAGAGGTGGAAAAGGTCTTCAACTTCTTTGAAGCCACATACAAATCCTTCAAATACAAACACCTGCTGGTCTCCCCCCTGTATATGCGAAACCGATTCTATAATCTGATCGACAAAGAAATCAAGAATGCAAAAGCCGGTAAAAAGGCTTATATCCTGATGAAAATCAACAGCCTGGTGGACAGGGACATCATCAAGAAATTATACCAGGCGAATGCAGCCGGGGTGCAGATCCGTGCCATCATCCGGGGCACCTGTTCCCTGACAGCGGGGGTTCCGGGACTCAGCGAAAACATCGAGGTAATCAGCATCGTGGACAAGTACCTTGAGCATGCACGGATCTTCGTTTTCTGCAACGGGGGGGACGAGAAGTATTATCTTTCTTCGGCGGACTGGATGATCCGGAACCTGGACCACCGGATCGAAGTGGCCTCTCCCATTTTCGACCCCGATATCCAGCAGGAGATAAGGGATATTCTCGAGATCCAGCTTCGCGACAACGTCAAGGCCAGGATCATAAACGACACACAGGACAACCAGTACAGGGTATCAACCGGTGCGAGGAAGGTACAGTCCCAGATGGAACTATACAGATATTACCAGAAAAAATAGTTGCCCTTCGGACAGCCCGTAAAGCCTTTTGCAATTCCGTCCGGAGGATTTTGTCTAATTTTGACCCGTTTTCAACATCGATCGCATGGACCTGGAAAAACTCTGCAGGCAAGCAATCAACATTGTCAGGGAAACCGGCGGGTTTATCCTGGATGAGCGGAAAAAGTTTTCATCTACGGATTTCGAGGCCAAGGGAAGACAGAATTACGTCACCCACGTGGACACCGGCGCCGAGAAGATGCTTGTCGGGGGATTGGGTAAACTCCTGCCGGAAGCAGGATTCATTGCGGAAGAAGGAACGGCAGGACAGTCCGGCGAGGAATGGCAGTGGATCATCGATCCCCTCGACGGCACCACGAATTTCATCCACGGGCTACCCCCTTATGCCATCAGCATAGCCCTTTCAAACCGTGGTGAAATCGTTATGGGCATCGTATACGAGCTGGGATTCCGGGAATTCTTTTATGCCTGGAAGGGAAGTGCAGCTTACCTGGACGGTGAAGAGATCCGTGTGACCGAAACATCCAGAGTCAGTGATTCCCTGATCGCAACCGGCTTTCCCTATACCTATTTTGACCGATTGGATCCCTTCATGGATTCGGTGCGCTACTTCATGCAAAATTCCCACGGACTGCGCAGGCTCGGTTCAGCGGCAACCGACCTTGCCTACGTAGCCTGCGGCCGGTTCGAGGCATTTTACGAATACGGGCTCAATGCCTGGGACGTGGCGGCCGGCACCTTCATTCTGGAACAGGCCGGGGGAAAGGTATGCGATTTTTACGGAATGAACAACTGGCTTCACGGCGGTACCATAATCGCAACCAATGCAAATGTATTTGAGGAGTTCAAGCAGGTGATCCGTAATCTGTTCGGCACAATAAAACGCCCATGAACGCAATCCTTTTCCATCTGACCGCCCCGCTCCTTTTTTCCCTTTCCATTCTGCCGTTCCCTGTACTATACGGCCTGTCAGACATGCTTTACCCCGTCCTTTATTACGTAGTGGGCTACCGTAAAAGGGTGGTAATGGAAAACCTCAGGAATGCCTTCCCGGAGAAATCCGAACAGGAAAGAAGGGCCATCGCCAGGAAATTCTACCGGCATTTCACGGATATTATGTTCGAGGTGATTAAAATGCGGACGATCTCGCGCAGGGGACTCCGCAACAGGATACAATACAGCAACCCGGAACTGCTCCTGGATTACCACCTCCGGGGCTTGGGACTGATCGGAATGCTGGCTCATTACAACAACTGGGAATGGACCGTCGCCATAAGCGACAGTGCACCGCAGCAGGCAATGGCCGTTTACAAGCCCCTCCACAACAAGTACTTCGACCGGTTTATGAAAAAAGCAAGGGAAAGGCACGGAGTGGAACTGATTACCATGAGGGGAACCCTCCGCAGGGTGTTGCAGGACCAGCAGGAAGGCAGGTTGGCCGGTTACGGCCTGATCAGCGACCAGTCCCCCGTCTGGGAAGAAATCCAGTACTGGTCCCCCTTCATGAATCAGTTGACCCCCTGGTTCATGGGTGCCGAAAAGCTTGCGTTGAAGACCGGACTTCCCGTCGTTTACTATTCCATGAGAAAAGTCGGAAGGGGCCGTTATGTCATTGACCTGGTCCCGCTTTGCGAAAAACCGGAAGCGACCGGTCCCCATGAAATAACCGATCTTTTCATCCGCGCCCTGGAAAGAAGCATACGCGAGCATCCCCAGTACTGGCTCTGGACACACAGGCGCTGGAAACTGACCCCGAAGAAACTGGCGGAAAGGGAAAAGACAGGCCGTTCCGAATGACGTATGTATAATCCCGAATCAGATATTTGTCGTATTTTAGGCCCCTAAAGTTCTCAGATTGGCTGAAGTTGCCGTTGTCATACTGAATTGGAACGGAGCTGATTTCCTGCAGCGTTTCCTCCCGCCCATGCTCCGGTATACGAACCCGGAACTGGCCGAGATCTGGGTGGCCGACAACGGTTCGACCGATGCCTCTACGGAGCTTCTGGGCAGGGATTTTCCCTCGGTCCGGGTACTTGAACTCGAAAGGAATTACGGATTCGCCGAAGGCTATAACCGTGCGCTGGCGGAAATCGAAGCACCGTATTACATACTGATGAATTCCGATGTCGAGGTGACGGAAAACTGGCTGGAACCCATGTACCGTACCCTTGACGCTGATCCATCGACGGGTGCCTGCGGTCCCAAGATCCGCTCATGGCACCACCGGGAGGCATTTGAACATGCCGGAGCCGCCGGAGGATTCCTTGACAAATACGGTTACCCTTTCTGCAGGGGAAGGATATTCAACGTTCTGGAGGACGACCACGGTCAGTATGACCGGGACATTGACATTTTCTGGGCCTCCGGAGCCTGCCTGATGATCCGGTCGGACCTGTACAGAGAGGCCGGGGGACTGGATCCCTTTTTCTTTGCCCACATGGAGGAGATCGATCTGTGCTGGAGGATCAAAAGCATGGGGTACCGTGTAAGGTTCTGCCACGAATCCACCGTCTTTCACATCGGAGGAGGGACCCTCCCCAAGAAAGACCACAAGAAAACCTACCTGAATTTCAGGAACAACATCATCCTCCTTTACAAGAACCTGCCTTTTCACAGGTTGTTCCGGGTGCTCTTCCCGAGACTTATCCTGGATTACATCTCCATGGTCCAGTTCCTGGCAAGACTGGAATTCAGGAACTTCAGCGCGGTCATAAAAGCGCACCTGTTCCTGCTCGGGCATATCCCTTCCATACGCAGGCTTCGCAGAAGGAATCTGGATCTCTGCACCCTGTCCATGCACCCGGAAATGTACCGAAAAAGCATCGTTTTTAATTTTTTTATCAAAGGGATAAAACGCTTCGAAGAGCTTGATTTCTAAGTATACCGTGTTTTACAGTGCCCATGCTGTTCATAATCCGGTGAGGCCGTTGAAAAGTTATGGGCCGATTCCTGTCCGTTGGAATTTATTTTAGTAAATTTCGATGAAAATCGATCAATCCTTGATGCCGGACTGGAAAAACCGAAGTATCCTGATAGCTGACGACGATCCTGCGGCTCACGCCCTTCTCAGCGGGATACTGAATCCCACCGGTATCAAGATTTACACTGCCTACGATGGCTCAGAGGCCTTCACAGCCTGTATCGAGTATCCGGATATACAATTGATTATCATGGATATACGGATGCCGGACATGAACGGCGTTGAAGCCACACGCCTGATCCGGAAATACCGGGAAGACCTTCCCATCATCGTATATTCGGCCCTGAACCAACCCGAATACAAGCACCTGATGAAAAAGTTGAACTGCGGAGAATTCCTGCTTAAACCCGTTCACCCTAAAGTCATCCTGTCCACCCTCTCGAAGTACCTGGACACGCAGCCCAACGTACCCTCCACCCTGGACATTTTCCTTTCCTGAAGCCTCCGGTACCGGCCTGATCAGAGCGTAGAAAGCATGGATTCAAGTCCCGCGAACTTCGTATGGTAGTCTTCTATGGCGAGGTTGATCAGTTCCTGAGTCTCCTTTATGCCCCGCACGGTGGTGATGTAGCAATCCCTCTCCTCCCCGGGAAGGTCCTTGTAGGTTAGGAAATAATGCTTCAGGCGGTCCAGCACCTTGGGGGGCACATCCGAGATGTCCTTGTATTCCCCGTAAACCGCATCGTTATGAAGCACAGCTATGATTTTATCGTCCGCCTGCTTGTTGTCGATCATCCGGAAACTTCCGATCGGACGCGCACGCACCAGGATGTCCCCGTGCGAGATTTCCTTCTCGGTGAGAACGCAGATATCGATGGGATCCCCGTCTCCCATGACCTTGTCTTCCCCCTCTCCTGTCCCGAACCTTCCCACAAGGTCGCCGCTGTATGTCTGGGGAATGAAACCATAGAGGCAGGGCACCTGATTGCTGTACTTCTGGGGTCGGTCGATCTTGAGATAGCCAGAGACCTTGTCCACCTCGTACTTGACCGTATCGACCGGTACCATTTCAATGTAGCAGGTCAGGACCTCCGGTGCTTCCGGGCCGATATCCAGTCCGTGCCAGGGATGGGACTTGTAGCGCAGCCCCATCAGTTTTCCGTAGTATTCCGTTACTTTCTGAGCCATATCATCGTACTTAAAATTTTCCTCAAAGCCTGTCTTTCAGCCGTTCCAGTCCCATTCCCCTGGATGCTTTCAGCAGGACAAGGCTGTCCTGTAGGGGGTGGCGGGCAAGCCAGCCATCCAGTTCCTCCACGGATTGGAACACCCGGATCCCTTCGGGCACCGGCACGGATGCAAAAGCCGGTCCCACAAGAAAAACCTCGCTGCAATCCATTCCCCGGATGCATTCCAGAACGCCGCTGTGCGCGGGACCTGTATTTTCCCCCAGTTCGAGCATATCCCCGAGTATCAGAACCTTCCGCGGATGGATCTGCCGGTTGAAACTCTCCAGGGCGGCCTCCATGCTGGTAGGATTGGCGTTGTAGGCATCCATGACCAGGACGTTTCGGTCCGTTTCAATGCGCTGGGAACGGTTGTCCCCGGATGACCATCCCCGCAGGGTTTGCTCAATCTGCCGGGGATCGATCCCGAAATGAAGTCCGATCGCCACTGCGGCGAGTATGTTTTCCAGGTTGTAATTGCCGACCAATCCCGTTTCAACCTTCAGGGCAGCCTTTCCGGGAATATCCAGCCGGACGCTCAGGAAGGGATCCCCGGCGAGAACCTCCCCGGAGCAAAGGGTTTCTTCTCCCCGGCCATAATAGCGTATTCCTGTACGCAAATCCGCCAGCATTTCCTTCAGGGTCCGGTCCTCCGCATTGCAGAATATGAGTCCCCCGTTCTCCTCCAGGTAAACGTAAAGTTCCCCTTTGGCCCTCTTTACCCCTTCCAGGTTTCCAAATCCTTCCAGGTGGGCCCGGCCGATGTTGGTAATCAGTCCGTGATCCGGCCTCGCCAGCCGGCAAAGCATTGCGATTTCCCCGGAATGGTTTGCGCCCATTTCCACCATGCCGACCTGGGTATTGCGGTCCATTCCCAGAACCGTCAGGGGAACGCCTATGTGGTTGTTAAGGTTCCCGCAGGTTGCTGATACCCTATAGCTGGTAGACAGGATGCCTGCCGCAATTTCTTTCGTGGTCGTCTTCCCGTTTGAACCGGTGATGGCGACCAGCGGAATTCCGAGTCGGCCGCGGTGGTATGCGGCAAGCTCCTGCAGTGCCAGCAGGCTGTCCCTTACCAGGATATAACGCTCTCCATCAACCACTTCCGGGTCATCCACCACGGCGTAAGCAGCGCCGTTTTTCAGGGCTTCGCGTGCAAACCTGTTCCCGTTGAAACGCTGCCCGCGCAGGCCGAAAAAGATCGAATCCTTTACAGCGCTCCTGGAATCCGTTACAACACGAGGATAACGGCTAAACAGACCGTATAAAGAGGTTGTCTCCATGGATGTGCAAAGATAAAAAAAACCTTCCCGATCCTGCCGGGAAGGTTTTTTTCATGTCCTAGTTTCGATCCTACATTCCAGCGGGACTTCCGACCCTCGTCATGGCGCATCGGAAACCCAGGTCGTTGCGCGCGGCCTGCTCGTCAAGGAACCTGCGGGTTCCGGGGCTGAGCCAGTAGGCACGGTCTTTCCAGGATCCGCCTTTGTACACCCTTGCGCGGTTGTTGACAAGGGAGGTTATATCCTGCTGGTACTGGGAATACATGGCCCTCGAGGCGGCACTCACGCTGTCGGTTTCCTCTTCCCGGAAATAAATGCTGGAATTGAGGTCCCCGTCCTTGAAGTCACGGTAATCAGCCTGGCGGTAGTTCTGCGTGTATTCCTTGACATCGGATGCATCCAGTTCGCGCTTCTGAAGGTTGCCGTACCTGTCCTTGGGTACAATGGCCCCGGTCTCGTCACGCTGAAGGGTCTCGAATACATTACCACGAAACGGCCTGAAATCGCTGACATCCTGGAGCGATGAGGGGCGGTATACGTCCGCTACCCACTCGTTCACGTTGCCGGCCATGCAATAAAGCCCGTAATCGTTTGGCCAGAAGGAATAAACCGGTGCCGTAATGGCGGCATTGTCGTTCAGGTCGCCTGCCATTCCCATGTAGTCGCCGCGCCCCCTTACGAAGTTGGCCCTCATTTCACCGGTATGAGCCCTCACCTCATCCGGGTGCATGCGTACGCTGTGACCGTTCCAGGGGTATATCCTTCTTTCCCATAGCCTTTCTTCAAATGTATTCCCGATCAGGCCCAGCGCGGCAAATTCCCATTCCGCTTCGGTCGGGAGCCTGTACTTCGGGAACAGGAGCCCGTCTTCCATACGGACCGGCCGGCCTTCGCCGCTCGGATCCGTGGCGCCGTCCGCCCCTCCTTCGGCCGGGTTGGTCGGGCGGAGGCTCGGAAGGTTTTCCCCTACAAGCCCAATGTACTGCCCGGCCAGGTAGGCATCGGTATTGAAATGTTCGGCGCCCTGCTGCCCTGCCGGATCCACAAGCAGAATGCCTTCATCGATCAGTACTTTTTCATTGACCCTGTCCGTACGCCAGAGGGCATAATCCCGGGCCTGTACATGGCTGACGCCCACTACGGGGTACTGGCTGTATGCCGGGTGGCGCAGGTAATATTCCACATAGGGTTCGTTATATCCCATCGGGTCAAGCCAGACAAGAGTATCGGGCAGGGCCCGGCGGTACACATCCCTCATATCGGAAAATACGCGTCTGATCCAGTACAGATATTCAAGGTAATCGACATTCCTGACTTCCGTTTCATCCATATAAAACGATGTAAGCGTTACCCGGCGCGGTATATTGTTCCAGTCGTACAGAACATCCTGTTCGGTCCGTCCCATTGAAAACGAGCCGCCCTCGATGAAAACCAGGCCCGGACCCGTTTCCTGTTCGTATGCCTGCACCACTTCAAACCCACCCCAGTCCGGGTCGTTGTAAGTCCATCCGGTAGTGGTCGATTCTTTGCCCGTCTGCGTAATATCTTTCCCCCCGCAGGACGCAAAAAGCAATACGACCGTCAGCAAGAAAGGAAGAAATTTTACCTTACTAGTCATGGCTGTTAGGTTTATTAGCTATTCTGAATATTCAAATATAGTTTAATTTTTCAATGAAAACACATGCTCCATCCCAAAAATAACTAAATTTTGGGACTCTTTATTGTCCTGAACCTTTCCCTGGACCGCTCTCCCTTCTCTAATTTCAACAGTAATGTAAGCTCATGTGCACCCGTGTTACGCATATCCCTCCAGGGATTCCACAGGCTGAAATCGTACGAATACCCGATCCTGAAGTAATCGTGATCATAGCCCAGGTGCAGGCTGAATGCACTTATCCTGAAATCAAGGCTATGGCGAAACCAGACTCCTGCGAAAAGATCCTTGAAAATCACATCCATTCCGTAATTCAACTGCCTGAATCCGGCCTGGTGCTGATATACAAGAGAGGGATTGAGTTTCAATACCTCCCTGCCCAGCCTTCGCTCATACAGGGGAATGTAGATCCCGCCGTGGACCGTCAGTTTCCGCGGAAGGGGCTGCCGTACCGATTTTGACATGGAAAGATCGGGCCGCGTCAGGTGATGCATCGAAATGCCTGCATAGGCTATGCGTGTCAGGGCTACAAATCCAACCGCAAAATCCGGATAACCCTTATTCAGGTCCCCCAGGTTCTCGGTGTTGGTACCATCCGCAATTTCCTCGGGCAGCACCAGCGCTGATCTTTTGAGGAAGCGGTGCACATAGGATGCCTGAAAGCCGGCATGGATGGTCAGGGTAGGATTTACCGCAAGGAAATAAGCATACTGGATATCTGCACTGAAACGGTTCAGAGCGGGGCCCTGGGCATCGTTCATGATGTTGATGCCGATCCCTCCCTGCAGGATCCTCACCGGCTGGTCGTAGGAGGCATTATAGGTTACCCAGGGAGATCCCAGGGCCGGCATCTGGTTCCGGTATGCAGCCGAAATCCTGGGTTGATGGGCGGCACCCGCATAGGCAGGGTTCAGGTACAGAATGCTGTTGAAAAATTGTGAAAAATAGGGATCCTGTCCCCACAAACAGATGTGCGGTATCAGGAATGCCAGGATCGTTATGGCCTTTGTTCCTTTCAGGATGCTGCTTTGATTATACCATTTTATTCCCGATGGCCGCAATAATCGCTGCCGGCCGTCGTTGTAAAATGAAACGTTCAATTTGATCTAAAAATATGCGGATAATCTACCTTTTTTATTAACGTTGCATTCTCAGCCGTAACAAGTTACCCATGTTCCCAATACGTTTTATCCGTATCATTCCCCTGGCCTTTATTGTTCTGTTTCTGCCCGTTCTGCTTTCCGGACAGCAGATCCCCGGAAGGAGGACCATCCGGTGGACACCAATCCAGCATATGCAATTCGGGAGCGAAGAAGTAAAGGTCCTTCATTTTCAGCGAGCCACTTATGATCTAAATACTTTATTACCAAATTATTATGAGGTGATAAAAATAGGAAATAATTCCGAATATACGGTTCGCCTCCGGAATCCCGGATTCCAGGAGGTTGATAATGAATTACTTAGGGATGTCAAGAACCTCGAAGGCATCCCTGCCGAAATCGAGGTTAGCAGCAGTACGGCTCGTTTACGGAAAGAAAAGCACCTGCAGGTCGGTTTCATTCCCCTGCGGAGGAATCCGAAGACCGGCCGGATCGAGTTGCTGGAGTCCTTCGACCTGGAACTGGTACCCTCCCCGGGGCCGTTGAAAAGCGCCCCCTCGGCAAGCCGGGAGTATGCGGACCGTTCGGTGCTGGCCATCGGGAAATGGATCCGGGTCGCGGTCAAAGAGGATGGCATCCACGCCCTGAGCTTTGACCGCCTCCGGGAACTGGGCATCGAAGACCCTGCCGGCGTGCGGGTATACGGGAACGGCGGAGGCATGCTGGGAAAAATGAACGCGGATCCCAGGCACGATGACCTGGTCGAGAATGCCATCCTGGTAACAGGGGACAGGGTCCTGTTTTACGGCCGCTGTGAGGATGCATGGAAGTACGATGAAAACAGCGATTTCTTCCATTATGAAAAGCATGATTATGCCACGGCTTCCTATTATTACCTGACCTCCGACCTGGGACCCGGCCTAAGGGTCCAGGATGCAGTGGAACCTTCGCTTCCTGCCAACTACACCTGCACCGCCTACGATGTACTGCGCCATCATGAAATGGACGAGATCAACCTGATCCAGTCCGGCAGGGAATGGTACGGGGAACATTTCGACATCGTCACGGAACAGGACTTTAACATGCTGTCGATACCAACGGTTAGCGGCGAGGAGGTCAGGATCCGCGTGCAGACCGTGGGCAGGGCTTCCGCCCAGACCAGCATGCAGGTGCGCGCCAACGGGGACCTGCTCGGCACCCTGCATATGCAGGGAACGGTGATCGGCTCCTATTCCCTGCCATACGCCAATCCGGCAACCGCCACCTTCAGCTATACGCCCACCGCCGACGGATTGAACGTCTCCCTGCGCTACATCAAGAACGCCCCTTCGGCCGAAGCCTGGCTGAACTACATCACCGTCAACGCGCGCGCACCGCTCCTGGGACCCGGTGATTCCAATCCCATGGAAAAGACATTCCGAGACCGGCTTTCCGTGGGACCCGGAAGGATCACGGAATTCGTGATCGAAGATGCACCTGCCTCCGTCCAGGTATGGGACATTACGGACCCGACCCGGCCCGTACGCATGCCGAAAAGCTACCGGGACGGAAACCTGCATTTCAAGGCCGAGACTGAAGTGCTGAAGGAATTCATCGCATTCATCCCCGAGTCATCCCACCGGACGCCGGTAACCCAGGGGGACGATGTTGGACCCGTACCGAACCAGAACCTGCATGCACTCAAAGGCCGGAACTATGTGGTTGTGAGTCCCCCTCAATTCCTCCCCTATGCCCGCAGGCTCGCCGCGTACCGGCAGGATCGCGACGGACTCGACACCGTGGTGGTAACACCGCAGCAGATATACCACGAGTT
The DNA here is from genome assembly GCA_964575235.1 of uncultured Bacteroides sp. Taxonomy (GTDB): domain Bacteria; phylum Bacteroidota; class Bacteroidia; order Bacteroidales; family SM23-62; genus SM23-62. Next base: position 33,989 of record CAZNQG010000001.1, on the reverse strand, counting down.
TTCATCCGGGAGCCCGGATGCTTCGGCCATCCGGGATTTCCTTAAAATGCTCTACGATCGGGCGGCCACACCCGATGAGATGCCAAAGTATGTGCTTCTTTACGGGGACGGGTCTTACGATAACAAAGGTACCGACGTGAACAACACCAACCTGATACCCACTTACCAGTCCGCCAATTCCCTTTCACCAACCACCAGCTACGTTACCGATGATTTCTTCGGACTGCTGGACGATGATGAAGGGGAGGCCATGGGACTCATTGACATCGGCGTGGGACGCTTCCCCGTCTCCAGTCTCGAGGAGGCTGAGAACGTGCTGGAAAAGGTCCTTTCCTATAAGAATGCTGACAGGATGGGGGATTGGCGTAACGTGATCTGCTTCATTGGTGATGACGAGGAAAACAACATCCATATGCGCCAGGCAGACCAGCTTGCCCGGAGCATCGAACAAAACTACCCGGATTTCACGGTGGGTAAGATCTACCTCGACGCCTACACCCAGGTATCCACGCCTTCCGGTCCCCGCTACCCGGACGTGAACGATGCCATCGGCCAGCGCGTCGAAAAAGGAGCGCTGATCATGAACTATACGGGACACGGGGGCAGCAAGGGACTTGCCCATGAGAGGGTGCTTCGAATAGAGGATGTACTGTCCTGGAAAAACGCCGACAGGCTCCCGCTGTTCATGACCGCCACCTGTGAGTTCAGCCGTTTCGACGAATACGAAGCTCCTTCCGCGGGTGAACTGGTACTGCTGAATCCCGACGGCGGAGGCATCGCCCTGCTGACCACAACCCGCCTGGTATTTTCGCCACCCAATCAAGTCCTGAACGAATACTTCTATGATTACGTATTCGAAAAGGATGAGAACGGCCGGAACTACAAACTCGGAGACATCATCCGCCTGACCAAGAACGCCACCTCAGGCGGGATCAACAAACGCAATTTCACACTGCTGGGCGACCCTGCCCTGGAACTGGCCTATCCGAAACACCGGGTCAGGGTTGAAGCGATCAACGGGATTCCGGCTACGGAGCAGGGAGATACCCTGAAAGCCCTGGGCAAGGTGACCGTCAGCGGGTATATGGAAGACGAAACGGGGAACCCCCTGGATCAATTCAACGGCACGGTATACCCGACGGTATTCGATAAAAGCAGCAGCATCACCACCCTCTCGAACGACGGAGGTTCGCCGTTCAACTTCTCCATGCAGAACCGTGTACTTTACAAGGGCAAGGCGACGGTAACGAACGGTACTTTTTCCTTCAGCTTTGTAGTTCCGAAGGATATTTCCTACAACTACGACTATGGCAAGCTGAGCTTCTATGCCGAAGACGGCCTGGAAGACGCACACGGATCCTTCCAGCAGGTAGTCATAGGGGGTACAGCAGATTCCGTAACAGAAGATACCGAAGGCCCGCAACTGGAGGTTTTCATGAACGACGAGAACTTCGTATTCGGTGGCATGACCGACGAAAGTCCGGTGCTCCTGGCTTACGTCAGCGACAGCAACGGGATCAATACCCTCGGGAACGGCATCGGGCACGACCTGACGGCGCTGCTGGACGGTAACACACAGCAACCGATCATCCTGAACGATTATTACGAGGCTGACGCGGATTCCTACAAGAGCGGAAAGATCCGGTACAGCTTCAAGAACCTGGAGGCCGGTCCCCACACCCTGAAGGTCAAGGTCTGGGACGTGTATAACAATTCCTCGGAGGAAATCCTCGAATTCACCGTGAATGCGGACCAGGACCTGCGTCTTGACCACGTCCTGAACTACCCCAATCCCTTCACCACGCATACCCGGTTCTTCTTCGAACACAACCAGCCAAGTGCCGACCTGGAGGTGCTCGTCCAGGTATTCACCGTATCGGGTAAACTGGTGAAAACGATCGAGCACTATGCCCCCGCATCAGGCTACCGGGTGGGGCCCATAGACTGGGACGGCAGGGACGATTACGGCAGCAGGATCGGGCGCGGTGTTTACATCTACCGATTGAAGGTAAGAACCTCCCTGGGCCATACGGCTGAAAAATTCGAGAAGCTGGTAATATTAAATTAGAATCCTCGTTAGATAGTAAAAATCCCTTATATTTGTTCTCCCTATTGCTTATGAAGAAAATTAGAATGAGAAAGGGCATAACGGTCCTGAGCCTGGTGTTCACCTTACTCTCGGGCAGTTATGCAGTGCATGGACAAAATGGGGGATCTACGGCCAGCGGTCCCCAACTCAACGCCATCCAGACCGCGGTTCCCTTTATGACCATTACTCCTGATTCGAGGGCCGGGGCTTTGGGAGACGTGGGCGTAGCCACATCACCCGATCTCAATTCCCAGAACTGGAACCCGGCAAAATATCCTTTTATCGAGAGCCAGGGCGGGGTTGCCCTCTCCTATACTCCCTGGCTCCGCAAACTCATCAAAGACATAAACCTTGCTTACCTTGTGGGATACTATAAGTTCCGAGACCGGCAGGTGGTCAGCGCATCCCTGAGGTACTTCAGCCTGGGACAAATCGTATTCACGGATAATTACGGAACCCCGCAGGGGATTTACGTGCCCAATGAATTTGCCGTCGATGCCGGGTATTCCAGGCTGCTGACCGACCGCTTCTCCGGGGGGATCGTCTTCCGCTTCATCCGCTCCGACCTGACAAGTGGAACCTATATTTCAGGTGGGGAGTCCAAGGCGGCCATGGCCATTGCAGGGGACCTTGCCTTCTACTACAACAATACCGACCTGGCCCTCGGAAGCAAGGACGGGACCCTGGGGCTCGGGTTTAACATCTCCAACATGGGGAACAAGGTATCCTATACGGAGGGCGGGGAAAAAACCTTCCTCCCGATCAACCTCAAATTCGGGGGCGCCCTGATGATTGAAATGGACGAATACAATTCCATCACTTTCATGGCAGACATCAACAAGATGCTGGTCCCCACACCCCCGATATATGCAACCGACAGCACCGGAAGCACCGTGATCGACTCACTGGGCAACAAAGTGATTGAATTCGGACAGGACCCAGACGTACCAACCCCCGTCGGGATGTTCGTTTCCTTCTACGATGCTCCCGGGGTGCTGATGAAAGACGGGTCACGCAGCGTTTTCCGGGAAGAGTTCAATGAGATTACCTTCGGACTCGGTGTTGAATACTGGTACCGCAGGCAGTTCGCCATCCGTGCGGGATACTTCTACGAGCACGAAACCAAGGGGAACCGGAAGTATTTTACCCTGGGCGTGGGACTGCGGCTGAATGTATTTGAACTGGATTTCTCCTACCTGGTACCCGTCAAGCAGAACAATCCCCTGGCCAATACCCTGAGGTTTACCCTCGGATTCGAGTTCGGCAGGCCGCAGTATTGAATCATGAGTTACCGGATCGGCATCGGGTATGACGTCCACCGGCTCGAGGAAGGCCGGGACTTCATCCTCGGAGGCATTAAAATCCCATCCGAAAAAGGTCCCATGGGCCATTCCGACGGCGACGTGCTGATCCACGCAATCTGTGATGCCATGCTGGGGGCCCTGGCCCTGGGCGATATCGGCAAGCACTTCCCCGATACCGAAGAAGAGTTCCGCGGCATCGACAGCAAGATCCTTCTGGAAAGAACGATTAACATGATCCGTTTTTACGGGTACGAAATATCCAATATAGACAGCACGGTCTGCCTGCAAACCCCCAGGATCGGGAAATACATACCGGACATGGTAAAGGCCCTGTCCGATGTCCTGCATATCGATTCCCACCAGGTTTCCATCAAGGCAACCACAACCGAGAGGCTCGGTTTTGTGGGCGAGGAACAGGGGATTTCAGCCTATGCCGCGGTATTGCTGGTTTTGAGCTAAATTTGTCAAACGATGATGCTTTTCCGTTCCAAAAAAACCGGAAAAACAGGCAAAATGATGGTTCTGGGGGCAGTCGAAAACCCGGATCGGTTCTCCTGCAAGGCTGTCAAAAGCCTGGACCGGAACGGATACGATGTGGTTGCCGTCGGTCTGCAGGAGGGATACATCAAGGACATCGAGATCCTGACCGGGATGCCCGGGGTGGATGATGTGGATACCGTACTGCTCTACATGGGGAAAAAGAAGCAGGAGGCATACTACGATTACCTGGTCAGCCTGAATCCCCGGCGGGTCATTTTCAATCCGGGTACCGAGAATCCTGAACTGCAGGAAATCCTGGGGGAAAAAGGGGTCGAGGTGGTTGTTGACTGCGCCCTGATCATGATCAACACCGGTTCCTTTTAGTTCTGCAAAGGCAGCAAACCCGCTTTAGAAAGTAAGCCTGGAGTAAACCGCCGTATACTGGTCCGGCTGCCCGCTGCCGTCATCCACCGTGTAGGTCCAGACGATCTCATCGGCCTTTATCCCCTGCACCTGCCCGGACCCGCTTACGCCGAACCCCCCCTGAAGGGTTTGCGCGGGCAGGCTGAGGTTGCTCCCGCTGACGACGGCTTCCGCATCCGCATCGACGTTGAAGAAATTATATATGATCACCCTGGTGCTGTCATACGGGTGCTTGGATATTTCCACCCAGTATATCTCCATGGCGGATTTGTAGGGTAATAGGCTTTCATCCACCTTCCAGGTATCCACCAGTTTGTCTCTCGGGTCACCTCCGTCCATGTTGTTCAGGATGTCCTCGCAGGACGTAAGTGACATTCCCGCAAGGAGCACCGCCAGCAGCAGTCTCCATGCTCCCCGCATATGCCGTGTACCTTGAAGCATTTTCGTTCCGTGTTTTTAAGGACCGTTCCGGTGAGGGCCTCACCGCTCTGGCAGGACTGAATTTTCAATCGGTCTTTTTCAGGGCCTGTTCGATGAGGGCCTCGTCGGCCAGGCTGGGTATGGTTACCTTCAGGTCCGGGAAACGGTCCATTTCCCTTTCGATGGTGAACATGGCTCCTTCGTTCCGGGCCCAGCTTCTTCTGGCGATTCCGTTGTTCACATCCCAGAAAAGCATGTTTTCCAGCCTGCGTTCGGCCTCGAGGGAACCATCCAAAACCATGCCAAATCCCCCGTTCATAACCTCACCCCAGCCAACACCTCCCCCGTTGTGCAGGGAAACCCAGGTTGCCCCGCGGAATGCATCACCGATCACGTTCTGCACCGCCATGTCGGCCGTGAACCTGGAACCGTCGTAAATGTTCGCCGTTTCCCGGTACGGGGAGTCGGTACCGCTTACATCGTGGTGGTCCCGCCCCAGCACAAGGGGAGCCGATATTTTCTTTTCCCGTATGGCATCGTTGAAGGCTCTTCCAATCTTGACCCTACCCTCGGCATCGGCATACAGGATCCTGGCCTGTGACCCGACCACCAGCTGGTTCCGGCCGGCCTCCCGGATCCATTTGAGGTTATCCAGCAACTGGCTGCGTATCCGCGGCGGGGCATTCCTGCTCATGCCTTCCAGGACCCCGGTGGCGATTTCGTCCGTTATCCGCAGGTCCTCCTCCTTTGAAGAAGTGCATATCCAGCGGAAAGGTCCGAAGCCGTAATCAAAGAACAGGGGACCCATGATGTCCTCCACGTAGGAAGGATAGCGGTAAGCTTTGCCGTCCCTGAAGATATCAGCCCCGGCACGGCCCGCCTCAAGCAGGAATGCATTCCCGTAATCCCAGAAATACATTCCCCTGTCGGCCATGGCGTTAACGGCCTCCACCTGCCTCCTTAAAGATTCCCGGACCTTCTGCCTGAATCCATCCGGATCGGCCGTCATCATACGGTTGGCCTCCTCGAAGGAGATCCCAACCGGATAATACCCGCCTGCATAGGGATTATGCAGGGATGTCTGGTCCGAACCCATTTCTATTTCCACGTTTTCGTGGACCAGTTTTTCCCACAGGTCCACGACGTTGCCCCGGTATGCCAGGGACATGGCTTCCTTTTCCCGCCGGGCCTTTTCCATCCGCAGAAGAAGCTTGTCAAGGTCCTCGTATACCTCGCGCACCCAGCCCCGGTCATGACGGATCTTCACGGCCTTCGGATTGACCTCCGCCACCAGGCAGATGCCTCCGGCAATCTCGGTGGCCTTTGGCTGGGCTCCGGACATGCCTCCAAGCCCGGAAGTGACAAATACCTGTCCCCCCAGATCCGCCTCTTCCCTGCCGCTTTTCATCCGGCCCGCATTCAGCACCGTGATGGTGGTCCCGTGAACGATGCCCTGGGAGCCTATGTACATGAAGGAACCTGCGGTCATCTGGCCGTACTGGCTCACGCCCAGTGCATACATGCGCTCGTAATCCTCCGGGGAGGAATAATTCGGGATGACCATGCCGTTGGTAACCACGGCACGCGGGGCGGAGGGATCGGACGGGAAAAGTCCCATGGGATGTCCGGAATACAGCACCAGGGTCATCTGGTCGGTCATTTCGGAAAGGTACTGCATGCAAAGCCGGTACTGGGCCCAGTTCTGGAAGACGGCGCCGTTGCCCCCGTAGGTGATCAGCTCATGGGGGTGCTGCGCGACGTACTCGTCCAGGTTGTTGCTGATCATCAGCATGATGGCCGCCGCCTGTTTCGAACGGTGCGGATACGCATTGATATCCCTGGCATAAATTTTATATTCCGGCCGGTACCGGTACATGTAGATGTGCCCGTAGCGGGACAGTTCCTCTGCAAATTCCGGGGCAAGCACCGGATGGTGCGAGCGGGGAAAATAGCGGAGAGCGTTTCGCAGGGCCAGTTTCTTTTCCTCCGGACCCAAAACATCCTTCCGCCTGGGCGCATGGTTTACGTCGGGGTCATAGGCTTTGGCCGGGGGAATGGTTCCTGGGATTCCCTCCCTTATCTGCTTCCTGAATTCTGCGTCTGTCATTTTTTCATGGATCGACGCGTAAATTTAAGATTAAATCATGTCAAGTTTTATATTCTACAACAAGTAAATGGCGATGGTTCAACTTTTGCTAGTATGGATCCAGTATCGTATTTTTAAAATCCGTATTAAAAAGAAAACCCCATGAAAATCAAAAGAAGAAAATTCCTGAACCTGATGGCCCTTGCAGGACTTATACCCCTGCTCACTTCCTGCGGTTACAACAACATGGTCACGCTCGAGGAGGCCGTGACGGCCCAGTGGTCAAACGTGGAAAACGCTTACCAGAGAAGGGCAGACCTGATCCCGAACCTGGTGAATACCGTCAAAGGATATGCCGACTTCGAGCAGGAAACCCTGACTGGGGTGATCGAAGCCAGAGCCAAGGCCACCGGCGTTACGATCAGTCCCGAGAACCTGAACCCTGAAGCAATCCAGCAATTCCAGGCCGCCCAGGACGGACTCAGCTCGGCCCTGTCAAGACTGATGGTTGTCGTGGAACGCTACCCGGATCTGAAAGCCAATCAGAACTTCCTGGACCTGCAGGCACAGCTCGAGGGAACCGAAAACAGGATAGCCGTCGAACGTCGTAAATTCAACGACGCGACCCGAAGCTACAACACCTATATCCGAAGGTTTCCGGCACTGATCACGGCTGCGATCTTCGGATTTGACACCAAGGGATACTTCGAGGCGGCCGAGGGAACCGAAACACCACCAACCGTAGAGTTTTAACCATGCAGCCATACCAATTCTTTTCAAAGGAAGAAAAAGACCGGATACGGGACGCCATCCGGGATGCCGAGCTTAATACCTCAGGGGAAATACGCGTACACGTCGAGCGTCTCTGCAGGGGGGATGTGCTGGACCGTGCGGCTTTCCTGTTCAGGAAACTTGAAATGCACCGGACCGAGAAACGCAATGGGGTGCTCTTTTACCTGGCCGTCGAAGAACGCAAGTTTGCCATCCTGGGGGACGCCGGGATCAATGCCGTGACCCCGGATGATTTCTGGAACGTCATCAAGAAAAAAATGCTGGCGGAATTCCGGGAGGAAAGGTTTTGCGGAGGACTGGAGGCCGGCATACGGATGGCGGGCGAACAACTGAAGAAACATTTCCCCTACCAGAAGGGCGATGTAAACGAACTGCCCGATGAGATTTCTTTCGGGGACCAATAAAAAAAAGGAACAACCATGAGACAGATTCTCAGCATGATGCTCGTCATTTTTACCCTGCACGGGGCACGGGCCCAGGATATCCCGGATCCGATGCAGCCTCCCAGGATGGTCAACGACTTCTCGCAACTCCTCAAGGAAAGCGAACGGCAAAAGCTGGAAACCAAACTCCAGGAATTCTACTACCAGACCTCCACGCAGATCTACATCGTGATCCTGGACGATCTGGCCGGTTACGATATCGCCGAATTCAGTTTCCTGCTGGGGGACGAATGGGGGATCGGCACAAAGGGTAAGGACAACGGGATCCTGATCCTGATGAACCCCTCTCCCGACCGGCAGCATGGGGATGTGTTCATTGCCTCCGGTTACGGGTTGGAATCCGTGGTCCCCGATGCAAAAGCAAACCGGATCGTGGATTACGATATGATCCCCCGGTTCAAGGAGCTGGATTATTACGGCGGCCTGGATGCCGCAACCACCACCATCATGGACCTTACCCGGGGAGAATACACCGTGGATGAATACATACAGGAGCGCTCTGGCTCCGCCGCTCCCGAGGGACTGATCGTAACGATCGTTTTCATCATCGTCATGCTCTCGATTATCGGCAGGTCGCGCTCCCGAAGGCATTACACCATGGGGAAAAGCAGCCTCCCGTTCTGGGCCGCACTCTTCCTGGCCAGCGGGGCAGGCCGGTCACACCATGGAAGTTACGGCAATTTCAGTTCCGGCAGCGGCGGATTCGGGGGGTTCGGTGGAGGCGGCTTCGGAGGCGGCATGGGCGGCAGTTTCGGCGGAGGCGGTGCCGGAGGCGCCTGGTAACATGAAATTGATTTTTCGTAAAATATCGTGCATCGTCACCCTCATCACCGCCCTTTCATCAGGGCATGTTGCCCCTGCCCTGGCCCAGGGGGATGAGCCATCCACCCTGCGAATCGTGTTCGCCGGCGACATCATGGGGCACGATTCCCAGATCGAGGCGGCCAGGTCGGATTCAGGCAGCTACGATTACACCGGTTGTTTCCGGCACCTCAAACCCTACCTGAAGGAGGCCGGTATTGCCGTTGGGAACCTGGAGTTGACGCACGGGGGACCGCCATACAAGGGCTATCCCCAGTTTTCCAGCCCCGATGAACTTACCGATGCCCTGCTGGATGCCGGTTTCAATGTGCTGGTGAACGCAAACAACCACGCTCTGGACAGGGGTAAAGAGGGACTCGAACGCACACGGCAGGTGCTCGACGACAAAGGCATGATCCTTACCGGGTCTTTCGTCTCCCCCGGCCAGAGGGAGTCGAGCTATCCCCTGCTCCTTGAAAAGAACGATATCCTGCTTGCCCTGCTGAATTATACATACGGCACCAACAGCCTGGTGGCGGATACACCCAACATCGTGAATTACATCGACACCACGCTGATCCGCCAGGATATCCGGAAAGTTCAACTGGCGGAACCCGATCTTATCATCGCATGCATGCACTGGGGAAAGGAATACCAGCGGGAGGAAAACCAAACGCAGCAGGAGCTGGCCCGTTTCCTGTTTGATCAGGGAGTTGACGCTGTTATCGGTTCCCATCCCCATGTAGTCCAGCCGGTCAGGTTCCAGAAGTTCGGCAGGAACTATTACCGGCCTGTGGTCTATTCCCTGGGGAATTTTGTTTCCAACCAGAGGGACCGGTACCGGAACGGGGGTATTGTTGTGGGACTCCTACTGGAAAAGACCGACGAAACGCGTATCGTCGGCATGGATTATCTGCCGGTGTATGTACACAAACACGATCGGGATGAGAGGAGCATTTTCGAGCTGGTCCCATGCGGCATCCCGGATGAAACAATGCAAGATATCGGCTTCACGGAAGACGAAAAGGCCACCTTCCTGGAATTCTGCGAAGATACACGGGAACACCTTTCCAACGTCCCGCAAAGCCCTTTCCCGGAACAGCCGGATTGAGTTCCACCCGAACCCTTTCCCTATTTCATCCAGTCTTCTTTCTCTTCCAGAAGGCTCATCTGAAGTTTTTCAGAAGTCAGGGCCACCGATTCCTCATACAATTCACTCAGCCCCGGCAGCTCCAGATCACTCCCTTTCCTCAGGAACACGGGGATCTTATAAACGGCTGCATCGACCTCCAGGTACTGCCCTCCTTCGTATTCCTGTTCATCCCATAGGTTGATCCAGGTTTCGCCGGCCGGCAGGTAAACCCTCTGTGTGGTTCTCCCGTTCTCCCAGGCCAGGGAAACCAGCAGGTCATCCCCGAATTTATAGGTTTCCCATTCCTCCCAGCATTCATCCTGCTCCGGGTATTCCATGAACAGCGGCCTGGCAATGGGCATTCCCGTTTCATGAGCCGCCACTGCATAGTCGTGCACATAATCTGCCAGGCTCATTCTCAGCTTGGCATAGAATCGCCAGACGGCCAGCAATTCGTGATCGTATGAAGGCTCATAGTTCATTCCCCAGAAACCGCGGTTATCGGTAGGACCAACTTCCATAATCGGGCAAAAGCATGCGAACCCGATCCAGCGCATTGCCGTCTCCCGTTCAAGGCGCTTGGGATACCCTCCGGCATCGGAGGTCCAGAGCGGATACCCCATCACCGCACATCGCTGCAAAGCGATCAGTGCAGAACGCAAACCTTCATCCGAGTTATCGGTATCCCCGGCCCACATGGCGCCGTATCTGGCACTCCCGGTGTACTGTGCCCGGGGAAACAAAACGAAATCGCCGCCCAGCACCGGTTCAACCGCATCGTATGTTGCCTTCACATACTGCCTGGGATAATCGTTGTAATTTTCACGGTAGGACAGGCCGGCAGAGGTCAGCAGGTGTAAGGAATCGCAAAGCCGTTCCCCGTCCCCACGGTCCAGCTTAAAACCTTTGACACCCATCCGGGCGAGCTTTCCGGGGCCGTTCTCCCCCCACCAGGCGCATGCTTCCGGATTGGAGTAGTCCATCACCACCATGGTTCCCATTTCCCTTTCCATCCTCCTCAGGAACCGGTTAAACCTTGCCGTATCCACCCCTGCGGGAGAATCCGGGCCACCCGGCCTGGGTCCGGGGGGCCTGCCGAACCTTCTCCTCATGCTGCGGGGGACCAGACCGTAGCCTTTTTCCCTGGCAACGACGGCCATATCACCGTACACCCAGGGACAGATCCAGAGCATCAGCTCGATGCCTTTCCCGTTGAGCCAGGTGATCATTTCTGTAAAATTCGGCAGTCGTTCATAATCGATCTCATAATCTTCGAAACCGAAGCCTCCGGGCCCCCATGGACGATCGATCCAGTAGGCCGTACAGGGAATGTCGTATGCATCCATCATCAGGATGTCCTCCACGATTTCCGAATTGTAGGGAGCCTTAACCTCCGAGCCGTCAAAATAAGTTTTCCCGTTGCGGTGTTCATCGCGCCAGCGCCACGGGCCGAATGCCCATTTGGGCGGAACAAATGAGGGTCCGGTCTCGAGTGCGTGCTTTCGAACGATCTCTCCGGGTTCAGATCCCAGGTAAAGCTTAAAGACCAGTTCCGGGCCTTCGAAAGCGATCCGGACGATACCCGGATGTGTCTTGCAGAAGTCAAACAGCCCCGGCCAGGTTCCTTTCACAAAAAGTCCGTAATTATTCGACGAAAGGTAAAAAGGAGCATAGGCGGAGACCGTCGGTTTCACCTTCATTTCAACGCGCTCGTTCCGCAAATCCATGGCCGTTTCAATGCCCTGCCTCCATGAGTCTCCCTGGGGACCATCCACCACCCTTTCCAGGGCACCGGTGAAGTATTCCCCTTCGCTCGCCCTTGCATGGATAAACCATTTTTCGGGCTTTTTAAGGCTGTCGGCTGACACCAGGGCCAGTTTCAAAACAGGTGCGTCCGGATTTTCGTTAATCCGGATCCTAACCCGATCCCCTGTATCCAGGTTCCAGACCAGATCCAGCTTTCCGTCTTCTCGGTATTGCTGGTCCGGCTCGCCCCTGAGCCAGAAGATCTCCCCTCCCGACTCAAAACCGATGCTTCCGGTATCCTTCGATACGGGTTGAAAAACGATATCCGGTCCCGAAGGATGTCTGATCTCCAGCAGGGGGAAATCGTTCGTTTCGCTCACGCTGACCTTCACGATCCCCTGGTGGGTGCAGGAAATAAAAATCCATAAAAAGAGCGAGGAGAGGATCGTTGCTTTCAGTGAAAATTCTGTACATTTCATATGCTTCATTTTTTTTTCAATTTACATCCTTATGGACACAAAAACAAGCGGCGCACAGGCGGCTGCAGGTCATTGACGGTCTTCCGGGATGAGGATGCGTTGCCAGTTACCCGTGATTTTCAACAGGGCTTCGGGTATGGGTCCTCCCCTGCCCTGTATTATGCCTTTCCATATTCCCGCATCATCCATCCACAGGGCGAGGTCCACGGGTTCGTCCAGCTCGATCTTAAAACTACCGCTTTTAAATGACTTAAGGCTTCCCGCAGCCAGAGCCCTGACCTCCCCGTTCTCATCCAGCCGCACTGCAGCCACTCCTACGGCATCAAAGGCAACCGGGTAATCCCCGATGCGGAATTCGGTACGTATGGGATCCCCGCTTACATCGTGCGTTCCCGCCACATGAATGACCGTACCGTCTATCAGGCGGCAGAAACCGGTAGTCGGCGGGAATTTGGAGACCTCGTGGAAATCCCGGAGGGTATAGTATTTCTCATCCAGGTCCTCCGTCGCCGGTGTCTGCGGGGCTATATTACGATCCCTCAATACTTCTGCGATCCGGAGGTATGCATCCCTGTAATCTTTTACGACCGTCATGGTTACGGGCAGGATTCGATTTGCATCCACGGGCTTACCGTAGAAATCCCTCGTCCAATCGCCAACGCGGAACATGGCGGTCTTGCGGATGCCCGGGTTCATGAAAAACTCCGAGGTGGTTTTCTTGTCGAATTCCGGATGGTAAAGGACCGCGGCGGCATAGCGCTGGTCACCGTAACATATCCAGCCCTCCTCGTCGGTCCGCAGGCTTCCGTTATCAATCTCGCTGGTCGGTATCAGATCGGCCGGGTAACCGGCGTTCCATAAAAGGTTTAGCAGGGGCATCCCGACGTCGTTAAAATACGAACCCGCCCAGTTCATGGAAGCCGCATGGCCGAAGATCACGGCCACGGGGCAGTCCAGGGGACTTCGGCTGATGCTGTTCAGGAGTCTTATCCGGGTTTCGGCCCGCATCAGGTCTTTATCGTAAAGTCTCTGAAAGCTCAGGTAGTCCAGCCTGCCTCCGCCCAGGGCCGAACTCCACAACTGGTCGGGGAACATCCTGGTATAGTACATGTTGTACCATATGGGACTGCCCCATTTCTTGCAGAGAGCCGTTCTTGCACCGAAGGGTACGATTTCATCCGTCTGCGCCCAGTCCCGCTTCACAGCCCACCAGTCAAGCCCGTTTTTCTTCATTTCCTGGCGGTCGGGATACGGCCACCAGGTCGGGTGCACCGTTACGACGGCTTTGGGACCGAAAGCTTCCTTCACCGCATCGTAAAAATCAGCCTCCAGGGCAGCGTTCCGCTCCAGGGACATCTCCCTGAAATGATTGATGGCCACCTGCCTTTCGATCTCCCTTCCCCGGATACCTATGGCCATCAGCAGACAGTCACCCAGCAATTCCCTTCCTCCCGTCCGGTCGGCATATTCCGCGGCACGGTGCCCGGAATACCAGAAATCGTACGTGCCTTCAACGGCATATCTGGGGAAATAGGGTGGAAATCCCCACTCGTCCTTGCAAACACCCGCCAGGGGAACATCGGCATACTGACGGATCAGCTGACGCTGGAATTCCATCAGATGCGGTGCGAAAATATCCGGATAGAACAAGGTAAAGGAAGCCATGACGCAGGCATGGGTGTGTTTGTCACCGGAAACCGGAATGCTTATCCTGACAGAATCTTCGGATGAACAGGTTACCCGGCAGTCCTTCGTGATGTCTTCCAGGGTCTCCGGTTCAATTCCTTCCGGCCCGCTCCGGTATGCATAAACCCGCAGGAGGGAACTCTTAAGGGCATTGTATTTCGGTATGTTCCCATCCGTGTAGTGATCACTCAGGTTATCGATACTCTTGATGTATGTTTCCGTCTTCTTTTCGCCGGTAAGTTTTATTTCCTGTACCCTTAGCAATTCCTGCAGTTCATCCGGATATTGTTTTTTAAAAGCGCGGCGCGCAGACCGGACATCCAGGTCGGGGACCAGCACCAGGTTGTTCTCAACAGCATACTCTGCCGCCTGTTTTACGGCTTGGTAGATCTCGTCGTCAGCCACTTCCTTGTCCGGGAACCTCAGGAAGGGGATCAGGAGGTTAAATGGCGAATTCTTGCTTGCCTGGTCCAGTGTTTTTTTAAAACCGTCGGGACTCAGTTCCTGTTCACTCATCACCCAGACGCCTATGACGGGCATGTATTCCGCGGGTAACTGATTTATGATTTCTCCCGGTGCGGGCGGTTTTGTGAGTTCCGGGTATTTAGGTTGCGCCCGGAGGCATCCGGAACCTATGAATAGCGTACAGAACAGGCTGATACCGAGCGCGTGATTTATTTTCATCATTTATATCATTTAGGTTCAGTTCATTTCAGCCGATGCGAAATATCATATCCCGGCAATTACATTATGCTTTCAATGTCTATCAGGCTCTGTGCTTTATGGTATTTTCTCCAGCCTCCGAAGGCCCTGCCGGGCCCGGTAATCGATGCTTTTCTCATAGGCTGAACGGTTGATCTTCAGGCATATCCGGTAATATTTCCCGGCTTCCTCCGTATTCCCGGCCTGTTCGTGTATCATTCCCATGTGAAGGGCGGCGTTGGGAGCAAAATACCAGTCCCCGTCCGACCCCGATGCAATCACCCGATCGTAGCCGGTGATGGCCTTTCCCGTTTCACCGAGCCTTTCGTGGATCCTGGCCAGCCGGTAACGGTACTCGATGGTGTCCCGCCTGCTGAGCAGCGGAATTTTTATTTCCTCCGTACTATCCGGGCTGTCCGAATATTTTCCGAGCGCCCCAAGTGCCTCCAGGCAGTCGCCCCCGTCGAAGAGCAGCCTGGCTTTCAACAAGTCAATGTTCAGCGGCAGGGTGTCCACGGCTTCGGCGAGGGATTGCCGGTCGGCGTCCAGGTAAGGGTCACCGCATTCGAGAACCTGCCGGCGTGCGGCCCGGTAAAGCTCCCATTCCCCTTTCAGGGCATGGTGCCAGCTCAAGCGGTGCCAGGCATAATGCCTGTAATGCAGGCCCGTATTGCCCCGGATGAACCGTTCCAGCGACGGCCCGGCCGAGGAGTCGAGACGCTGGAGCCCGGCTTCCCCCAGCAGAAGGTCCAGGTAGGGGAATGCCCGTTCCCCGTCGGCCTGCCGGTAATTCCCAAGGTTCTCCACAACGGCCTTGCTTTCACCGGAGCTCAGGTCGGCGAGGGCCCTCGCGTACCGCTGCAGGGTTTGTCCGTAATCCCGGGCACCGGCTTGTTCCCCGCAACCCGGCGGATCCGGCCGCCCGTTCACAACCGGGTCACCCGTCCCAAGGACCTGCCCTGCGAACATCAGGAGCAGGCAGGCCTCGAGGCGTTCGGGACCGGCCGCAGCCGCCATGTACTCCTGCAGGTAGCCGAATCCTTCTTCCGTATCCCCCCGGAGCCCGAAAACATTCAGTATCCACCTGTATTCTTCCGGGACCGCTGCGCTCACAAGCGTGATTAGTCCCCGGTTCCTGTAATTCATAGGATTACCCGGAGCTTCGAGCTCGGACTGGCGCAGATAGCGAAAGGCATAATAATAATGCCTGGCCGCCCGGAAATATTCCCCGTGGTATGCGCATAGCATGGAGGATTGCAGATGTGCCGATGAAACGTATGAGTAAGCAAAGGGATCCTTTCCGGTATCCTGGAGTAATAATCCGATGCGTTCCCCGGAACCCCTGAGGTAATCCTCGAATTCCGGCCGGCTTCCGGCAATCAGGGCATCCAGGAAATCCCCGTAGTTAATCAGGTAGAATGTGCCGGGATTGCCGGGGTTATACTGCTGGGATCGTTCCAGCAAGCTGTCCGCGGCCTCCAGCCGGAGGTCCAGGATGCGGTAAAAGATCGAATCCAGCACAACGACCGGAACATCCGGATCGATAGAGGCACCCGGATCCATACCCTGTTCTGCAGCGTAGCCTGAAATTCGGGGGGTGTTGAATCGTCCCGGGGATTGTATCGTACCCTGAATAGCCCGGGCCGTAGAACCCTGTAGCAGCATCCCGGACAGGAGCCATGTAAGGAGGGTATGGAGGAGCATCCCGATCATGCAAAAAAAGCTGCCCGGCGATGTGCTGTGGACAGCTTGTCATTTATGTCTGTACAGTACCGATCAGTCTTCCTTGTCGATATCCACCAGGATACGGCCGCAGTATTCACAAACGATCACCTTTTTCCTGGATGCGATATCAAGCTGGCGCTGCGGGGGAATCTTATTGAAACACCCGCCGCATGCATCCCTTTCGACGGTCACCACGGCAAGCCCGTTCCGGGCGTTGGCACGGATCTTCTCATATGCAGTAAAAAGCCGGGGCTCAATTATGTTCTGGATATCGATCCGCTTTTTGGCGAGCACTTCCTCTTCCTTCTGGGTATCTGAAATGATCTCGTCCAGCTCGGACTGCTTGTTCTTCAGGTCACCCTGCCTTTCTTCCAGTACGGTCTTGGATTCTGCAATCAACGTTTCCTTGTCGGTCACCTGTTCGCTGAACTCCTTTTTACGCTTTTCCGCCAGTTCAATCTCCAGGGTCTGGAATTCGATCTCCTTTGAAAGCGAATCGTATTCGCGGTTGTTCCTTACGTTCTTCTGCTGCTCCTCATACTTTTTGATCAGGCTCTGGGCATTCACGATTTCGTTGTTCTTCTTCAAAATGGATTCCTGCATGGCGCTTACCTCGGTCTCTATGTTTCCGACCCGCGTTTCGAGTCCCGCAATCTCGTCCTCCAGATCCTGGACTTCAAGGGGCAATTCACCCCGGAGTATCTTGATCTTGTCTATTTCTGTATCTACCTGCTGTAACTGGTATAAAGCGCTGAGCTTTTCTGCTACAGACATTTCGGCTACATCGCCCTTCTTTGCCTTTTCAGCCATTTTTAAAATAATAATTTACCGGATTCGTATTCACCTGCGTTAAACGAACTGCAAATTTAGGGAATTTTTTCTTAAGTAAATCATAAATTATTTCGCAGGTAAACCGTTCGCTTTCATAGTGTCCGATATCCGCCAACAGGATTTTGCCATCCGCATCAAAAAACGGGTGGTAACGGATATCTCCGGTCACAAAAGCATCGGCCCCCCCGGCAAGAGCCCGTTGGATCAGTTGGCTGCCGCTTCCTCCGCAGAGGGCAACGGTCTTCACCGGTTTATCCAAGAATTTCGAATGGCGGATCACAGGAACCCCGAAACGGTCCTTCAGCAGGTCCAGGAATTCTTTTTCCTCAAGGGGCTTTTTAATTTCCCCGAACGCTCCCATCCCGGCCAGGTCGTATTCGTTTTCCAGGGGGTATACATCGTAGGCCACCTCCTCATAGGGATGCGCCCCGAGCAAGGCCCGCAGTATCCGCGCTTCCCTTTCCTTGGGGAAAACGGTCTCCACCCTCAGTTCGGGTTCCGTATGCATTTTGCCCTTTTCCCCGACGAAGGGATCGCTTCCCTCCCCTCCCCGGAATGTACCGTTCCCGGGAGCGTTGAAACTACACATGTCGTATTCCCCGATATGACCGGCCCCGGCTTCGAAAATCGCGTCACGCACCCCGGCGGCGTGGTCGCTGGGAACAAAAAAGACCAGTTTGCGCAGGTATCCCCTGACCGGTGCAAGGACCTTCGGCTTTTTAATCCCGAGTTTCTCCGCCATCCGGAAACTTACCCCCCGGTGCACGGCATCCAGGTTGGTGTGAGCGGAATAAATGGAAATCTCCCGCCGGACGGCCTCCATGATCACCCGTTCGGCCGGTGTGGACCCGGTCAGTTTCTTGAGTCCCCCGAAAATCACCGGATGGTGTGAAAGGATCAGTCCCGCACCCGTCCGGACGGCCTCCTGGAGGACCTCCGGTGTAACATCAATACAGACCAGGGCCCCGCTGACCTCCTGTTCCGGGTCTCCCGTCTGAAGTCCGGCATTATCATATGATTCCTGGTATTCGGGGGGTGCAAAGGTTTCAAGACAGGTGATGATTTCCTTGACTTTCATCGGATTTTTTTTTAGGATATGTTTATTCCTTCCCGGCCGGCAGCTGGCGGGAATACATCACTGGCCGATTTCATCCTTGATCTCAAGCAACATCTTACGGATGCTGTGGAGGGACTCGATGATCTCAAGGTTATGGATGGCATCATCCTTATTCTCGTTCATTTTCTTCTGGGCTCCTTTCAGGGTCATGCCCCGTTCCTTGACCAGGTGGTAGATGATGTGCAAATTATCGATATCTTCCTTGGTGAAAAGCCGGTTCCCTTTCTTGTTCTTCTTCGGCTTGATGATATCAAACTCCTTTTCCCAGAAACGGATCAGCGAAGTGTTGACGTTAAACATCTGCGCAACTTCGCCGATACTGTAAAACAATTTTTCAACCGTGGGTTCTTTGTAAGGCATGGGATGGAATTTGATGTATCTAAAATAGAAAAATCAGTTTGAATTCACAACCCGTTTATTTACGCCCCAGACAGTAAAGGTATCCGTTCCTGGAAGCAATGTATATCCTGCCGTCGTAAGCAATGGGGGTGGACTCAAATGCCGGTCCCAGTTCATCGAGCAGGATAAACTTCCCATCCATGTCATATTCGTAGAGCCGTATTCCGTGATATCCTGCAACGATGAGCTTGTCTTCCGCAAATATGGGTGTGGAAATGGATGGCCCGACGTATCCGGAATATACCCCTTTCGGGGGATGGAACATGGTTTTGCCGTCCGGACCGGGCACATCACGAAGGCTGTCCACCGCAGTATGTTCAACCACCCTGAGGTAGCCATCGATCCCCACAAAGGCTGCGAACTGCTTTTTGCTCCCGGGGGAATAGGCATCCGTCATCCCGATGCTGCCGATGACGCCCCCCTCCCAGCCCGAAAAGCTGCTGTCCGCCACCGGTTGGTACCATACCACCGCATCTTGCGAAGGTCTGGAGGGATCCAGCTTCATGGCACCACCGGGTCCGTCGATGTACTGTTTCTCGATCGAAACCATCAGGCAGCCGTCCGCCGTCACCACGGCCGACCCGTCCATGTCCGAGCCGGTGTAATAATCCCAGTCCAGTTCCCCCGTCTCCAGGTTATAGCCCCACACGTGCCCGGACCCGGATGCCACGTATACCCTTTTGCCCAGAGAGCTGGGCGAGGATTCCGTCACCACGTTGTACCGGTGGGCCGTGACGTCCTCGGGGCGGTAGAGCTTCCGTTCCCGGATGATCTCGGGCTGAAGCATGCCGTCCTTCATGCGGGCCTTTGCCGGATCGGGACTAAAAACCGTGAAAAGCGAGTTTTCGAGTCCCAGGTAAGCTGTATCACCCAGTAGGAGCGCCGAGCCGTCCACGTCCCGGCTGTAGGAATCCGTCCATTTCACATCCAGCCTCCAGAGTTCTTTCCCGCTGAGGTATGAAACGGCCCTGAAACTTGGGATGTGTTTCGTATCCAGGTAGTTGCCCACACCCAGACGGCTGCCTTGCAGGATAACCAGCCTCTCCTCCGGGTCCCCTGCATCCGGGTTTTCCCAGATGCTGCCGGTACCCTTGACCACATCGTCGAAGGCGTATTCCCAGACGAGTTGCCCGTCCGCCGCCCGGATCTTCTTCAGGTGGTGATCGTAGGCTCCCTGGATCAGGTAAAGCTCCCCGTTCTCCTCAACCAGCAACGGCTGCCCTGTCCACCCTGCCCCGGCCCAGGTCCTGGATCCCAGTTTCCGTGATATTACGGTTTCCCCCTCACCCAGGTAATGTTTCCAGATCACCTCCAGGGTATCGGGCGCCCGGTTTCCGTAATAGTTACGCTGCGCGTTCCCCAGGAAGGTCCCGATGAGGACCCTGCAAACCGGAAGGGAATCCTGATAGACCATGTTCCCGGCATCCTGTGCGCAAAGGGTGACGGACAGAGTGAAGAAAAGGCTTATGAGTGCGGGGGACCGTTTCATGTCATGGATCGGGTGATGTGGACGGGTTTTCCAGGGTGATGCGGCCGTCATCCCCGATGAGCAGGGGGACTTCGGGAAAATCTTCCGAGGTAAGCTCCCGCAGCTTGCGGATGGCACGCCCCTGCGGGTCGATCCGGGGTCCCCCTTCACCGGGCTGGTGTACCGGTATGATTTCTCCGCAAAGGAAACGCCCGTCCCCCAAAAGGTGCAGCTTCAGGATGGGCGCGATCCCGTTCGGTCCCCGCAGGTTGAACCTGCGGTAGGTGCAAAAATTGCCCAGGCTGTATATGATGAACCGGTCCCTGTAAACCTCGGCGGCCCGGATCACGTGCGGGCCGTGACCGAATACGACATCGGCACCCGCATCCACGGCCATGTGGGCAAATTCATATACGTTCCCCCGGTCATAGCCCAGGTACACTTCCGCTTCCCGGGTAACGTGCTGATGATCGGCTCCCTCGGCACCGCCGTGGACCGAAACGATCAGGATGTCGCAGCGTTCCCTGAGGTCCCGGATCATACGGGCCGCGGTTGAAGTATCCTTGATCGAGTAACAGCCCCTGAACGGGGCAAAGGCAAGCAGGCCGTACCGTATGCTGTCGCGGACCACCACCGCGGAGGGACCGGCGATCGGGCCGGCGGCGGCGATCCCGGCAGCGGCCAGCACCCGCTCGGTTTCCTTTCTGCCGCCTTCCCCGAAATCGTTCGAATGGTTATTGGCCAGGCTGAGGATGTCGAAACCCGCTTCCACAAGGCAGGACACATATTCAGGCGGCATCCGGAAAACAAAGCACTGTGTGGTGTCCCTGCAAATTTTAGGTATGCCTTCCTTCCCGGCAAAGGTGCCTTCCAGGTTGCCAAAGGTAATGTCCGCGTCCCGTAGATGGCTATAGACCTCCTGCATCAGCGGGCGGCAATCGTTGCCTGGGGGAAGGTACCGTATGGAAGGGTAATCGGTCCCCATCATAATGTCGCCCACCCCGATCAGCGTAAGGGTGTCTGGCTGTGAAAAAACCGGGATTACGAGGAAAAGGTTTATCAGAAATAAAAGGGTGCAGGATCTCATAGCGAATCCTAATCAAAACTCTGCCCGGGGCGCATGGACAATTCGATCATCCGGTCGAATTCCTCAGCCGTAAGGTCCTCAAAATAGTAATTGACGGGGTTTACCTTCTTTCCGTTCAGGTGAACTTCGTAATGCAGGTGCGGTGCGGTTGAAAGACCCGTGCTGCCCACAAAAGCCACAACATCCCCTCTTTTCACTTCCTTGCCGACCCAGCAGTTGTTGAATTCGTTGAGGTGGGCGTAGAGGGTTTTATAGCCGTAGCCATGGTTGATCACCAGTACGTTCCCGTAGCCTCGCCTGGATCTTTGTATTCTATCGACCGTGCCGTCGGCGGTAGCATAGACCTCGGTTCCCGTGGGGGCCGTGAAATCCATTCCGTAGTGGAATTTCCGGATCTTGTAGATGGGGTGTATGCGGAAGCCCCAGCCGGATGCCGTGCGGGTCAGGTCCTTGTTGGCTATGGGCATGATGGCCGGCAGGGATGAAAGCTGGTCTTCCCGGCTCTTTGCCAGATCGATCACTTCGTCATAGGATTTGCTTTGTACGTAAACCGCTTTGGTCAAAAGGTCCAGCCGCTTCGCGGTCTCTATGATCAGCTCCGAATTCTCATAGCCTTCCAGGTACTCGTACCGGTTCACTCCACCGAATCCTGCATCCCGCACCGAGGAAGGGATGGGATCCGTATTGAAAATGGTCCGGTAGATGTTATCATCCCTTCTTTCAATATCCTGTAGCACCGTTTCAAGATTGTTGATCTTCTGGTTCAGGATGTCGTACTGCAGGAGCAGCTGGTTGTTTTCGCGGATCAGCATTTTCTCCCTCGGTGTATCGAATAGTGAGGAGTAGAACAGGTTCAGCAGTACGGCCACCGAGAAAACCACGGAGAGGTAGGAAAGGAATACCAGCAGGCGCTTTTTGAAGCTCGGCCTGATCCGGTCGTAACTCAGGGATTCCGGGTTATATCTGTATTTTAACCTGGCCATGGGCGATGTTCACGTATGCAAAATAAGAAAAAACTTTGTCTCCCGCAAGATCCTAGTTATCAACAGATCCGGCCAGGTTAACGACCTCGAAGTATTCCTCGGGACTGAGATCTTCCGAATAGAAGTGCATGGGATTCCTTGCAATGCCGTGTTGACGAACCTCATAGTGCAGGTGCGGTCCCGTGGATTTCCCGGAAGTGCCAAGGGTCCCGATTACAGTGCCACGCTTGACCTTCTGTCCCACATGCACCAGGATGCTCTGCATGTGCCCGTAACGGGTCACATAACCGAATCCATGGTCTATCAGAACCTCCCGTCCAAATCCCGTGCGGCTTATTTTTGTACGGATCACAACGCCATCGCCGGTGGCATATACATTCAGCCCGATCATGCCCGCAAAATCCACCCCCCGGTGCATGGTCCGGCGCTTGCTCATCGGATCGGTACGGTAACCGAAAACGGAACTGATCCAGTAATAATCCTGCAAGGAGATGGGCTGGATCGAGGGTCTGTGATCGATCAATTGCCGGTGATATTCGGCTTTGGCAAGCAGGTCGTTGAAGGAATTTGCCTGGATATCGAGTTTTACTCCAGCCATATCCGCACGTCGGGTCAATCCGATCATAACGGGTGAACTTTCGAAACCCTCCAGGTGGGCATAATGTTCAGCACCACCGAGACCCGCCTCCCGCAGGGACTTGGGCACCGGGTCCATTTCATAGAAGGAACGGTAAATGCCATCATCCCTCTGCTGCAATTCCAGCAGGCGGTCTTCCAGTTCCTTCACCCTCTCCTCAACGGTCAAATATTGATTAAGAAATGCTTCCTTTTCTGCCAGAAGTTTAATTTCTTTGGGATTGGTAATGTAGCGCCCGAGGGAGTAACGTATGCCGATCGACAGGATCACGGCCAGCACCAGCGGAAGGCCATAACGGATCAGCAGGCGTACCGGCCCGGGTCTGGAAACTTCAAAGCGGTGCGTAACAGGGTTAAAATGAAACAGTTGCTTACCCATGTAATGAAATCTTATTCACGAAAATATAAATTCAATTATTTTCCACCAAATCTCAAGCAAAAAAAATTAATTTTACAACTTACTAATATTGAGCCGCTAAGACGTGAACATTTAACGTTTTTTCTCAAAGAAGGTTACAGATCACCGAACTTATAAATATGCACGCAAAGGATATCCGCAAGGCTTTTCTCGATTTTTTTACATCCCGGGGCCACACCATCCTTCCCTCCGCACCGATGGTGGTTCGTAACGATCCAACCCTGATGTTTACCAACGCGGGCATGAACCAATTCAAAGACTTATTCCTTGGCAATGAAGCGGTTACACACAAAAGGGTCGCCAACAGCCAGAAATGTCTCCGGGTATCCGGGAAGCATAACGATCTGGAGGAGGTGGGACACGATACCTACCATCACACCATGTTCGAAATGCTCGGGAACTGGTCGTTCGGGGATTATTTCAAGAAAGAAGCCATCGCCTGGGCATGGGAATTCCTTACCTCCACCCTTGGCATCGAAAAGGACAGGCTGTATGCCACGTTTTTCGAAGGGGACCCGGAAAATAAGCTGGAAACGGACCAGGAAGCCTATGATCACTGGAAGGGGCACCTGGGGGACCATCACATCCTGAAAGGCTCCAGAAAGGATAATTTCTGGGAAATGGGTGAAACCGGTCCCTGCGGACCCTGTTCGGAAATCCACATCGACATCCGCCCGGATGCAGATCGAAAGAAAAAAGACGGCGCCCTGCTGGTCAACCGGGACCACCCGCAGGTTATCGAACTCTGGAATCTGGTCTTCATACAGTACAACCGGAAAGCGGATGGAAAGCTTGAAACCCTGCCCCTGAAGCATATCGATACGGGATTGGGACTCGAACGGCTGGCTATGGTCATGCAGGACAAGCAATCGAATTACGATACCGACATCTTCCAATCCCTTATACGCGAACTGGAAAAGATCACTTCCCTCAGATACGGCAGGGATGAACCGACCGGTACGGCTATGAGGGTGGTGGTCGACCATCTCCGGGCCGTGAGTTTCTCGATCGCGGACAACCGGTTGCCCTCGAACAACAAGGCGGGCTATGTCATACGCAGGATCCTGAGAAGGGCCGTCCGGTACGGCTATACCTTCCTGGGACAGGAGGAACCGTTCATGTACCGGCTGGTGGGGGTGCTGGCCGACGAAATGGGAGATGCCTATCCTGAGATCCGGGAACAGCAGGAACTGATCTCCAAGGTCATGCGTGAAGAGGAAAATTCCTTCCTGAAAACCCTGGCGAACGGGATCCGGATGCTGGACCAGATCATGGAGAAGGCCGGGAAGCACAAGAAAACATCCATCGATGGAAAATCCGCCTTCGTTCTTTACGACACCTACGGTTTCCCCCTGGACCTGACCCGCCTCATCCTGAAGGAAAACGGCCTGGAGGTAAGCCAGCAGGAATTTGAACGGGAAATGGCCGTGCAGAAATCCCGCTCCAGGGACGCTGCAGGGGCCGCTGCGGGGGACTGGCAGATAATCCTGCCCATGGAATCCACGGAGTTCCTGGGGTACGATGAATCCGAAGCCGAAGTCCGGATCGCACGCTACCGCAGTACCAAGGAGAAGGGTAAAACCCGGTACGATCTGGTTTTCGACCGGACGCCCTTTTACGCGGAAAGCGGGGGACAGGTAGGGGATACCGGGATCATCCGGAACGATTCGGAATCGATCCGGATTCTCGATACCCGCAAGGAGAACAACCTGAGCATTCACATCGCCGAAAGGATCCCTTCGGAACCCGGCAAAGCCTTCCATGCAGAGGTCGACCTGGAGGCCAGAAAAGCCACTGCCTGCCACCATACCGCCACGCACCTGCTGCATTTTGCACTCCGGGAGGTGCTCGGAAGCCATGTAGAGCAGAAAGGTTCCCTGGTGCACCCGGACTACCTGCGGTTCGACTTCTCCCATTTCAAAAAGGTGGAGGATGAGGAACTCCGCCGTATCGGGCAAATGGTTAACGGGCTTATCCGCACCGACATCCCCCTGGAAGAGAACCGGTCCGTTCCCGTGAAGAAGGCCTTGGATATGGGTGCGCTTGCCTTTTTCGGTGAAAAGTACGGGGAACGCGTGAGAGTGATAAAGTTCGGCAACTCCGTCGAACTCTGCGGAGGCATACACGTCACCTCCACCGGCAATATAGGATTCTTCAAGATTGTAAGGGAATCCGCCATCGCTGCAGGGATCAGGAGAATCGAGGCGGTTGCGGGTCCCCCTTCGGAAACCTTCGTGGAAGAGATCGAACAAACACTGAAATCCGTCGAAAAGCTCGTTAAGTCGCCCGACATCCTTCCCGCCATTGAAAAAATGATATCCGAGGCTGCCCAACAAAAAAAGACCATTGAAGAGCAGGGTAAGCTGCTCAGGGACATAACCAGGAAGAATCTCCTGGGCAGGATCCGCAAGATCGGCAGTGTGAACCTCATTGCGGAAGAGATCCTGCTGACATCCATCGAAAATATTAAAACCCTGGCCTTTGAACTGAAGAACCAGGTTGATAACCTGGTGATGGCCGTGGGTGCGGACCTTGGAGGAAAGGCGCACCTCAGCCTGATGATATCGGAGAACCTTGTCAAGGAAAGGGGACTGGATGCCAGGCAGATCATCCGGGAGGTATCCGGGGCGATCCGGGGAGGCGGAGGGGGACAGGATTTTTTCGCCACAGCTGGAGGGAAGGACCCCTCCGGTATTCCCAAGGCGCTGGACATGATCGGTAAGCTTGTGGAGAAGGCTGCAAAATGACTTCCTTTAAGATCCGCAGCATATTCGTCCGGGACAGGCGGATCAGGAGCGGGTGGAGGATTTTCATTTTTCTGGCCGTTGCATTTCCACCGCTGTATTACCTGAGCATTCTTTTATGGGACGAATATCTCCTTCGTTACTTCATCCTTTTTTCCCTGCTGTTGCTGCTCTCCTTTCTCGCAGCCAGGTTCCTTGACCGCAGACCCACCGGCACGATCGGATTTCTTCCTTACCCGGGATTTCTCGGGTCCTGCTTCCTTGGAGTACTGATCGGGTTCTTGCTGGTCTCCATCCTGTTTTTACTGCTCATAATTCCGGGATATGTGGAAATCAGCATCCGGACATTTTCGGTTTCCCTGATGGTAAGCATTTTCCTTGTCGCACTTCCCATTACCCTGCTTCAATCGGCATTCGAAGAGCTGTTTTTCCGGGGTTACGTCTTCCAGAATGTTATGACCGGCATCAATACCTTCAGCGCCATCCTGATAACGTCGGCTGTTTTTGGCCTGGGTCATATGCTGACCCCGCATTCCAGCTGGATCGTGTGCGTCAATCTGTCGATCTTCGGTGCGATGCATGCCATTTGCTATATCCGGACCAGATCACTGTACCTTCCGTCGGGCCTGCACTTCGGCTGGAACTTTTTCATGAGAAACATTTATTCCCTGCCTGTAAGCGGAACAGCCACTTCGGCTTCCCTGCTGAAGGTTACGGATACGGGACCTGCCTGGATCACGGGAGGCGAATACGGTCCCGAAGCCGGAATACCAGCCCTTTTGCTGATGATCATAGTCACCGCCTGGATCTACTTCACAAAACGCATGCGCGTGCCCCGCGAGATGGAGAAAGCCTGGGACCGGCCCTCACGGTCCTGAACGGATGCAGCCTGTCCGACGGATCAGTAGGTCCGGGTCATGTTGCCGGGTACCACAATGGTAAAATCGGCACGGCCGGCCGATTCTTCCATCAATTCTTCCGGGTTATCCTGCAGGACGGTGGTAAGGGTCACAACCTTCAGATCCGGGCGGTCCTGGAGCAGGTACCAGACGATCCCCTCATAGTTATCCGAATGGCCCGATCCGTTGAAATGCAGAAAACGCTTCCCCGGGGACCAGTTGCGGAGAATGAAGTAAGCCATGGTAGCATCCTTGATGGCCTGCGCCTTCGGGAAATTCTCATTCACATCTGCACCTCCCATATGGCCCATTTCCATCATTTTCTTATAACCCGGCAGTTCGGGATCGTATTTTACGGGCAGGGGGGGCAGGAATTCTTTTGCTTCCTCCGAGAGGGCCTCCAGTCCCCCGAACCCCTCCCGGTACACCAGGTTGGCATAACGGCGGGGCACGTTGGTCGCAACGAAGGGCAGCTTGTGGTCGAATGCAAATTTAAGCAGGGGCTTGTAATCGGTCTTGTAATTGTTCCAGAGCCTTGCCTGATCCTCAAACTTGTCCTCCGGAATGAGTCCCCCGAGGTATTCATCCACCAGCAGCTGGTTGTCGGCCTCGAGCATCTCGGCACCGAGGACCAGTGCATCCGGGTCGTCCTCATAAAGCGCGGCGGTCACTTCCCTCTGGAGCCAATGGGCGATCGGGTTGTCATGGTACTCCCCGAAGAGGATGATGTCAGCCCCGGCAAGGGATTTCATCATTCTGTAAAAGGTTACGTTTTTCCCGCCTGAATCGTATATCCGGTAGGCCGGTTTGTCCGGTGCAAACGAAAGCAGGAGAATCCCTGCCGCCAGTATGGCCGTCTGCTTTCTCATGTCCACAAATATAATTAAATCTCCATACTCAAAGATTTTCAATATATTTGGCTTACTAACCCAAAACACTACCCATGGAAATCACCAGGATATTTGATCTCCTCGATCAATACCGTGAAAAATTCAAGATGGACGACGCCCTTGCCGGAAAGGAGCAGGGGGTCTGGGTCCGTTACTCCTCCGAACAATTCATTGAAAAATCCCACCTGACCAGTTATGGATTGATGGACTTGGGACTGAAAAAGGGAGAAATGGTCGCAACCATCTCCAACAACAGGCCGGAATGGAATTTTGTGGATATGGGCGTGAGCATGGCGGGACTGGTCCACGTTCCGATTTACCCGACCATCAGCCTGGAAGAATACGAATACATCCTGGATGACTGCAAACCCATGCTGATTTTTGTCTCGGATAAGGCCCTGTACGACAAAATCAAACCCCTGGCCGATGCCAGGGGCGTCCTCGAGGTCTATACCTTCAACGAGGTGGAGGGTGCTAAAAACTATTCCGAAATCCTTGAACTGGGGGAAAAGCAGGCGGACAAACACAGGGAGGAACTGGAAAAAATAAAGGCATCCGTAAAACCGGAGGACCTGTTTACCCTGATCTATACATCGGGCACCACGGGCTTTCCAAAAGGAGTTATGCTTTCGCACACAAACATGGTGAGTAATTTTATTACCACCGCCAAGGTGCATACCCTGGGGTTCGGGGACAAGACCCTGGCCTTCCTGCCGCTGAGCCACGTTTACCAGCGCATGGTCACCTACCACTTCATGAACAAGGGCATCGCCGTCTATTACGCCGAAAACATGGGTACCATCGTCAACAACGTGAAGGAGATCAAACCGGAGATATTCCTTTCCGTGCCCCGCCTTCTGGAAAGGGTGTACGACGGCATCATTGCCAAGGGAAAGGACCTCTCCGGCATCAAGAAATCACTGTTCTTCTGGGCGGTGAACCTGGGACTCAAGTTCGAGCTCAACCGTGCAAACGGCTGGTGGTACCATTTCAAGCTGGGGATTGCCGACAAACTCATATTCTCCAAGTGGCGCGAAGCCCTGGGCGGGAACATCAAGATCATCGTATCCGGCGGGGCAGCACTACAGCCCAGGCTTGCCAGGGTTTTCTCCGCAACCGGCATCACCGTGCTTGAGGGATACGGACTGACGGAAACCTCGCCCGTTATCGCCGTGAACGACCAGGCTAAGAACGAGATCATGTTCGGTACGGTGGGTCCCGTCATCGACGACGTTGAGGTCAAGATCGCGGAAGACGGGGAAATCCTGTGCAAGGGACCCAATGTCATGATGGGATACTACAAGCAGCCGGAACTGACGAAGGAGGCCATCGATAAGGACGGCTGGTTCCATACAGGAGATATCGGGGTGCTCGTGGACGGTCACTATCTTAAGATCACCGACCGGAAAAAGGAAATGTTCAAGCTTTCGAGCGGCAAGTACATTGCCCCGCAGGTTATCGAAAACAAACTGAAGGAATCCGTCTTCGTCGAACAGGCCATGGTGATCGGTGAAAACGAGAAATTCGCCTCGGCCCTCATTTCCCCGAACTTCCCCTACCTGCACGAATGGGCCGCTGAAAAGAACATCAAGTTTACGGACAACAAGGACCTGATTGCCGTAAAAGAGGTTGTGGACCAGTACCAGCAGGAAGTGAACGAACTGAACAAATCACTGGGAGAACACGAGAAAATCAAACGCATCCGCCTCGTGCCTGAGGAATGGAGCCCGCAGACCGGAGAAATGTCCCAGATCCTGAAACTCAAACGCAGGGTCCTCTTCCAGCGCTATGATAACCTTTTCCAGGAAATCTACGCCGTCAAGGGCGGGTCGGCCGGCGAATAGGATTCATTCGGAAGGGGGTATGGGCTTACGCTACATCGCTGACGCGATGTCAGGCGGTTCGCCCATACCCCCTTCCTCATTCCGGGATAAGGCTTACGCTACATCGCTGACGCGATGTCAGGCGGTTCGCCCATACCCCCTTCCT
>CAZNQG010000001.1:0-4120 GCA_964575235.1 uncultured Bacteroides sp. | reverse complement strand
CATTCCGGGACAAGGCTTACGCTACATCGCTGACGCGATGTCAGGCAGCTTGCCTGCAGGTATTCGGGAGCGGGTATAGACCGCTGCTACATCGCATTCGCGATGTCAGGCAGCTTGTCTATACCCGCTCCCTCATCATGGCAGGGTGGATTAAACATGGCCTTCAGCGCCTGCGCAGGATCAGCAATCCCAGGAATGTTATCAGGCCGTTCAGGATCAGGAGTTCGAAGCCGAAGGTATATCCGTTGAACCAGGCTGCTGAATTCGAGCTGATAAAGTAGCAGAGGATGGGGGAGGCAACGGCAACGAGCGGCACCCAGCGGTCCTTTACCCTGTATCTGGTAAAAAGCCCGAAACTGTAAAATCCCAGCAGGGGCCCGTAGGTATATCCGGCCACGGTGAAAATGGCCGAGATCACGCTCTGGTTGTTAATGGCCCTGAAGACGAGGATTACCCCCAGTAGTAAGGCGGATATGCCAATGTGCACCGTTTTGCGCAGCCTCTGAAGGCGCTGTTCCGGCAGTCGCTCTCCGTTTAGGATGTCCACCGTGAAGGAGGTTGTCAGGGAGGTAAGGGCCGAGTCGGCGCTGGAATAGGCAGCGGCCACCAGTCCCACCATGAAAACCACCGTGACCACAGGCGGCAGATAGCCCCGGGTGGCGATCAGGGGGAACAGGTCATCGGTACGTTCGGGCAGGAGAATGCCCGACTGTATCGCGAAGATGTACAGCAGGGCGCCCAGGGTAAGAAAGAGCAGGTTTACCGGGACGAGTGAGATGCTCATCCAGTAAACGTTCTTCTGTGCTTCCTTCAGGTTGCGGCAGGAAAGGTTCTTTTGCATCATATCCTGGTCCAGACCCGTCATTACGATCGCTATGAAGGCTCCGCTGAGGAATTGCTTGAGAAAATGATCGCCGGCTTTCCAGTCCCCGAAAAAAAAGACCCGCGAATAATCGCTTTGCGCCACATTTTGGACCATGCCGGAAAAATCCAGCCCGAGGGCCCTGCAGATCAATACCAGGCTCAAAGCCACGGCCAGGAGCATGAAAAGCGTCTGCAGGGTGTCCGTCCAGATGATGGTCCGGATGCCTCCCCGGAAGGTATACAACCAGATCAGCAGGATGGTGATCACCACCGTCGCCCAGAAGGGAACCCCCCAGTTTCCAAAGATGCTCAGATGCAGTACCCCCGCGACCAGGTACAGGCGGAAGGAGGCGCCAATGACCCTGGAGATCAGGAAGAAGGACGCCCCCGTTTTATAGGACCAGAACCCGAACCGGTCCCCCAGATAAGCATAGATCGAGGTCAGGTTGAGCCTGTAGTATAGGGGCAGCAATACCTGGGCAATGACTGCATAACCCAGGAGGTATCCCAGGACCATCTGCATATATGAAAACTGGCTATCGCCCACCCAGCCCGGAACGGAGATGAAGGTGACCCCCGACAGGGAGGCTCCGATCATCCCGAAAGCCACGATGTACCATGGGGAGCGCCTGCTGCCCAGAAAAAAGGCGGCATTGTCTGCTCTGCGTCCCGTTACCTGACTGATCACCAGGATCAGGGAGAAGTAGAGAACAATCACGATCAGCACCAGCGTGGGGGTCATAGGTCTTTGTCTTTCATTGCTTCGTACCGGTATCAGCTAATTTCCCCCGCCGCGCTTTGCTCCGGGCATGTTGTCGCCGGTCCGATCGTTCCATCGCCGGCGAACAGCGGGGATCTTCCCACTTACAAATAAAAGAAAAAATTGCCTGGTGTGGAATTTGATGTTATTTTTGGGTTCGCCCAACACATCGATATGCCGGCATTCCATAATTATCCGTCGAAGTTGCTCGAACAGGCCGTCCGCGAGTTTGCCAGCCTCCCGGGAATCGGCAACAAAACGGCCCTGCGGCTGGTCCTTCACCTGCTCAAGCAGGATGAGGAGGAAGTGCTGCGCTTCGGGAATTCCATCGTCGAACTGAAGCGGAATGTCCACCATTGCAAGGTCTGCAGGAACATTTCCGATACGGAGACCTGCCAGATCTGCTCGAATCCGAGACGGGACCGGGAACTGGTCTGCGTGGTCGAGAACATCCGAGACGTTATGTCCATCGAAAATACCAACCAGTACAACGGGCTTTACCATGTGCTGGGAGGGATCATTTCACCCATCGACGGAATCGGACCCTCCGACCTGACCATAGACAGCCTGGAACAGCGGGTCAAATCCGGGGGGATCGCTGAGGTGATCCTTGCACTGAGCACGACCATGGAGGGCGATACCACCAATTTCTACATCTATAAAAGGCTGAAACCTTATCCCGTTAAGATCAGCACGCTGGCCCGCGGAGTTGCCATCGGTGATGAACTGGAGTATGCCGATGAGATCACCCTGGGACGTTCCATCGTCGACCGCACACCGTTTGAGTCCACCTTCGCCGGCGAAAAACGGAATGAATCCGATTAGGAAGCCCGGATCGCATCCCGGTTTCCCGAATCCGTGTATATTTGTCATTCATAACACCCCGATGACATGGAATTAGTAAACAACCGGTATTTGATCGATGGCATCCCCATATGCGACCTGGTGGAAAGGTACGGGACGCCCCTGTATGTCTATGAAACAGCAAAGATGCATGAGCAGTACAACAAGCTGATGAAAGCGTTCAAAGGCTCCAGGATAAAGGTATACTACGCCTGCAAGGCCCTGACGAACGTCAATGTGATGAAGTTTTTCAGGAAACTAGGCGCGGGACTCGATGCGGTATCCATACAGGAAGTCATGCTGGGCCTCCGGGCGGGATTTGATCCGGCGGATATACTCTACACGCCCAATTGCGTATCGCTGGAGGAAATCAACCAGGCGGTGGAGAAAGGAGTCCGCATCAACATCGACAATCTTTCCATCCTGGAACAGTTCGGACACGAACACGGCAACAGGGTGCCGGTCTGGATCCGGATCAATCCTCATATCATGGCCGGGAGCAACCAGAAAATTTCAACCGGCCACATCGATTCGAAGTTCGGTATCTCCATCTACCAAATGCCCCACCTGCAGCGGGTGATCGAGACCAACAACATGAAGGTGGAAGGCCTGCACATGCATACCGGATCGGATATCCTCGATGTGGACGTGTTCATGCGCGGCATTGAGATCCTTCTGGATACGGCACGGAATTTCCCCGACCTGGAATGCATCGACATCGGGTCCGGATTCAAGGTGGCTTACCGGGAGGGGGATAATTTTACCGATATAGAGAGCTTCGGAAAAAGCCTCTCAAGAAGATTCAATGATTTCTGCAAGGAGTACGGCAGGGATCTGATCCTGGCGTTCGAACCCGGCAAGTTCCTCGTATCCGAGGCCGGGTATTTCCTGGCCAGGGTAAACGTGGTCAAACAGACCACTGCAACGGTTTTTGCGGGACTCGACACGGGTATGAACCACCTTATCAGGCCCATGTTCTACGATGCCTATCATGAGATCATAAACGTTTCCAGGCCAACCGGAAAGACCCGGATTTATACCGTTGTGGGGTACATTTGCGAAACCGACACCTTCGGATGGAACCGCAAGATTTCGGAGATCGCGGAAGGCGATATCCTGGCCTTTAAAAATGCCGGCGCTTACTGTTTTGCCATGGCCTCGAATTACAATTCCAGGTACCGGCCGGCAGAAGTACTGGTCCACCGTCACACAGACCACCTGATCCGCAAACGGGAAACCATCGATGACCTGGCCCGGAACCAGATCATCCTCGGAGAAGAACTGTAACGGGAACACCGGAATACCTGGATACGCGAAAAAGGACGGATGGACCTATGCTCTCCCGTTTGGGGCGACAAATTCCGATCCTGACAATAATTTTCTAAATTCGTATTCGTTCTTATTTCACCAGTCCCCCACCCTATGGACCTGTCCATCGTCATCGTCAACTATAACGTCAAATACTTCCTGGAACAATGTCTTCATTCGGTGCAGAGGGCCATCGGTAAAATCCGGGCCGAGGTATTCGTCGTGGATAATAACTCCGTTGACGGATCCTGCAGCATGGTCCAGGAAAAATTCCCCTGGGTAAGGCTCATCCGGAACGCTGAAAACCTTGGATTTTCCGTGGCAAACAATCAGGCTATAAGGGAA